>JBAVTY010000790.1:0-8207 GCA_049696495.1 Candidatus Nitrosopolaris sp. | reverse complement strand
TATTGGTGGCTTTATTGCAGGAGTAATTCTCACTAAATTGTTCGTTGGTATTGAACGTAAGAAACGAGCAAAATACTTAAAGTCTTCAGGGAACATGTGTTTTTGTCGGACCACCTACATTTCTTGTATACAAACTTCTTGTATAGACGAGTGAGCTTGACTGAGGATATTCCTTGTTGCAATCAGTTGCAACTGGAAATTCTGCAAGCTTTTGGACGCTTTTTCTTAACGGATTTTTTAGTGATAGATGTCGCAGAATGGAATGCAGCTTTCCTAAACTGTATTAGTTGTTCGGCAACACATCTTTTACTTTTATTATCCGGTCTTCGAGTCTATGCCGGTCATTTTCGATTTCCCATTTTTCTTTTTTCACGCTGCTAGTGGAGTTGGAGCTGTTGGTAATATCTGGTAATGAACCTGTAGGCCAGCTGATATTTACAACTGATATGTGAATTTTCTTGGTCTTTGCCTTAAAGCCTTCCTAATCGCGTCTTGTGTAAATAAATTGATCATCAGCTCACAAACGACCGTTGGGCATTATACAAAAAGTCGAAAGACCTTGACTATTATATCGGCTACACCTGAAGAATCACTTTGAGTGTTATAGATTTCTAACCCCCAGCATGATCGTTCAAATCCTGGTAGTTATCAAGGATTTTTGGTGCTGAAGAAAAAGCACTATGAGGATTCAGATTAAAGAACAATCAGAAATGATTTGGATTAATTAAATTAATAGGCTGAAACCTAGAACTGCCCGGGCGCAAAGAAGATAGACCACACATCGTATGGGATGTACATTTTCTGAATTAGGGTAATGGGATTGCTATTTCAGAAGTGTTATTTGGACCAGACAGAAAGACCTTGATATTGTCAACCGATAACACTGATGGTGAAGTTCAGCCTATAGCTGGGACATTTCCAAAGCATTTTGCACAAAAGAGAAGGGGATAAAGAAACCATAATTCAAGTTTATGACAGGACGCTGCCATTATCATGACATATTGGCAGTGACAATACCGCAAGTGGATGAAGGGGATATACATTAAATAAATGCAGGCTCAAATGTAAGCTGTAAGGACAATTGCCTCGAGTTAATTGTAGGATCATACCGGAACCTCAAGAAGGGACAAGACCCATATACAGGAAGAATAGCACCATCGAACCATTTATTGTAGGAAGAGGTGATATAGATTATATTTGTGGTGCATGTAACAACATTATTGCTCAAAATGTTTCGCAAGGTCAAATAGCCGCGGATGCAGTATATCAATGTCCGAATTGTCAATCATTCAACGAAGTTGAGTAAGACAAGCGCATGATCTTTTAGACATTGGGTCTGGCTTTTCTGTTGTGCAGTTGTTCTTGGTCCAATGATTTAACCGTAGAAATACACACATGCATGGAATGACCTTGTTCACCATTCACCAAGCCGGTCACTTTGTCCAGCACGATGCGACCGATGTCGTCACCCGCAACATAGTGGACTGGCTTGCTCGCTAATCCAGGGAATAACGGAGCAGGAGAAGGCTTCATAGATTAGATAAGTCCTATCTTGTCTACGACATCAACAAGCTTTTGCGGGTCTTGTGAATTTACACCTCTGGCAATGAATTGTTCCACCCGTTCGTCGTCCACTCCGCCTAACTGTTTGATATAATTTTTAATTCGTAAAGCAGACATGAGCCTCCTAGATTAACACCTCGTAATCCGAACCTTGTACTCCTTTTTTCCATTCCTCGATAATATTACTTACACTGTCGGTGCTGACTCCGTTATCGGCTGCAATTCTCTCTCTGCTATCATCACATCAATTTCCAATCAGAGATTCAGATGGATACGCTATTTTTGATAGAAGGTGAGATGAAGTCTGAAAATATGCTTTCTGATTCGAGTATAAAGGCGCTTGGCGAATACAAATAGTTTTTATTCCCGGATGCGTTTATCAGGCATTGGAAACTGTTAACCAAACAACTCTTGGATCAGGTTAAGAAAACCATTGTATTCTTGGGAAAAGAGATTATCCTACCTCAAGCAACCGGGTTCCTAGTTAGGATTTGTAACCCTTCTAATCACCGTGTGATGGCCGGAGTACCATCTCTTTTACAATGAGATTTTACTGTACCAGCGTCTGCCAACTCCCACTCTCCTTTATCTTCATGACTTAGTACTTGCTGCCATTGAGAGCCATTACGAAAGTCCACATAACTCTCGAGCATAACACCGGTTGCTGTATTATGACATATCGTCTTATAGCCTATCCACTTGTTAAACGGCCATGCTCCAAACTTTTGCGAGTTTACGCTCCCTTTACCAGCATAAGAGGTTTTATCGTCCAGATCCTTCTCATACTTGGAGTGACCGTCTTTTGGATATACGTTGGCGTAATAATTGTCAGCACAACTTAAGCTACATCTTTTCCTTGACTGGTATCACTGGTACTACGTTGTCCGCGGGCACGTGTTCTATATGACAACCTCCATTCCGAGTGCCACTGCCACATTCTCTTATTCTCCCATTTCTACATCTTTCCAATCTGTAGACGCCGACATGTAACCATCTTTTTGGACAGTTGGGGTACAGGTGTTATATGACTTATTCCATCCTTGAGCAGTTCATGTGATAGCCCACCTTATTTCGTTTTGTCCTGAAATATTCCATCCGTCTCCATCGCTACTCTTTTTAAATTTAGGTAGATAACCCGATGCCTCCGGATTATTTGAACACAAATCATCTGCTGGGTTCGTACTGTTCATATTCCAAGCCTGAGCCCCGGCCGTGGCAGTTGGAATTGAGTGGTAGTAGATTGTTGTCGGAGTAGGTATTATAGAAGGAGTGTTCGGTTGTTCTTGGCTACTGGTTTCTGAGGGTAACTGTGTTTGGTCATCATTATTATCTTGAGGCAGTACTGATTGATTGCTGTTATCGTCAGAGGGCGTTTGGTCCGAACCACCTATGGTTCCTTCCCCGGTATCTGTCGGATAAGGATTGGTGATGTTTGAACCACCTGGTATATATGGAGTAGTAGATTGGTTCGGTCTTTTTAAGTCAGTCACATTTTATAATTTCGCTGCTGCCAGAATCAATACAGAAACCCGCTTCATAGTAGCCGTGGACATCCTTGTTACTCAAACACTTTCCACTCGTCTTACGTTTCTTATGCTCGTCTGGGCATTTCATTATTTCGCCACCCGTACGGTCGATAGAAACCCTGCGAGTCGCAGCCATGAGAATCCCATTTGCCAGAGCGTTTCTTATGTGGGGTATTATCCGGATATGGAGTATTATCAGGATGTGGGGTGTTATCAGCATGTGTATGACTTGTACACCTAATGAGTTGGCCGCACGTTGCGTCTAAACATTGCCAATTAGAATATTTTACTCCAGGGGCACATTTGCCAGAACATTTCTGACCTTCTGGGCCTCGAGTAGGGTTCTTCTGCTGTACACTTTGTTCATCTTTACTTTTTTGAGACGCAAAATCATATCCAAAACCTAGGCCTAACTCCGGATGATGATGTATTACGGAACACTTGGCCTGAAATATATCCAACTCCCAGTGCTAGCCCACATATTACCACTGTTTCTATGTCCTTTGATTCCTGAGCCAATTAATATAACTGTAGAATATAACTACAGTTTGTTATTTAAGACTACTACTCTAATTTTTTTCGTTTCAACGAAATGAGCCGATATGTTAGCAGAGCCTGTCAACACAATCCCAGTTATGATTTTTATAATTTCTCATGATCCTGAAAATTTAATCACAGTTTGAGCTGATTACTGATGACATATTGTAACCGTTCTCAATACCATTATTTGTAACCCTTCTAATGATCACTTATGGCTTTAGAAATAGGATTTTTAAATATGCTTAGTTTAGCACAAACAATCGGAATAGTAGGAACTCTGGTCTTGACTCTATATTTCTCGAAAAAGCAGATACAAAATCTATCGACTGACACGAAAACTCAATTAACGTATCCACAAATGTCGATGTACGGGAAAGACTTCTGGCACATATGGATAAAAAAATGGTAAAGACTATCCTTATAGAGGTTATTGGTATCAGTAAGGTACAAGAAAGAATTCAAGGCTTGTTTTAATGCAAAACAACAGCAACGCTGCATTAATCATCGTAATCTACCGGGCTTTAAGATATACTAAAGTATGGGCTTATCCAATACTAGGACTGTCGCTGGGATTCTCTTATTTTTTATCTTGTCACGTCTGACAATTTCTTTGTCAATTTCTTCCTGTTTTATTTTTTCTCCTCTACGTCCTGGCGTTTTCCGTTCCTGCTGATTTACTTTTACTCTTTCTTCAACCAACTCATTATTTCCTCTATAATGGTATGTGTCATGTTGCTTTTTCTTTCGCAACTCCTCTGCGTACCTATCCCTAAATAACTTCTCTTGCTCTGTGTCAATATCAGACATGAAAATTAGATCTGATAGATATGTTAAATACGCCATCATATGTGCTTTACCTATTTGCAATCACGATATAACAGTCCCCAAAGAATAGTGAAATTCAAGGATATAGTTACTAATGGTGACGTACTTATGATTTGAATATCGTAAAATCGGTGAAGAAATAACTGTGTCATAGCATATTGTATTAGCTGAAACTGACCATGCTTGACTCAATATTACCACTCTATCGCAATCCTTACACTTCATTATTTCACTGGAGCCAACATTCTTCACATACAAGATCTTTGGTCTCCTCTTTCGCTTTTTCTGGCTTGGCTACTAGCAAAAGTATGATATGAACCCAGAATAATGCCTAATTTGTCAGTACTTGGAGTATGAGCCAGGGATAGATATAAGACCAGGTTAGCAAAATTTTTGGACTTTATAGAGGTAGAAGGCGGTAGTTGGTCTTTAGAAGACAAGGCGAGAACGTTTGCGCCTGGTGCCAGTGACATGACGAAGAATAAGTAACGATTTGTAAGATGATATTATCAAGCCCAGATTATTATATGACTTATAGAACTCGAATCAATACATGTTGGAATAAAGCGCGTGAGACAATGATAACGTGTAACACATGGCGTTGATTCAAATAACTAAAAGTAGCATAAGAAATAGGCAAGCATGCATTGCAATATTACATAGGATGTTCTGGCTGGAGCTATACATCATGGCAGGGCCCATTCTACCCCCGAACCATAGATAATTCTGATTGGCTAAAATATTATTCAAATGTATTTGATTACGTAGAGATAGACTCTTCATTTTACAGGATTCCGACTATATTTATGGTCAAGAATTGGTACAAAAGGAGCCCACACAATTTCAGATTTACAGCTAAATTTCCCAAAATCATAACACATGATAAAAGACTGAAGGACGTTGATAAAGAATGTGAACGATTCTTTGAAGCGATGCATCCACTTGCTAACAAAACACTTGCTGTACTAATACAATTGCCTCCTTCTTTGCATATATTCGAAGGTCTCGAGAGGCTTAGGGATTTAGTACCTGGCTTAGATACCCGATTTAGATATGCTGTGGAAGTCGCCCATCTGCAGAAGATCTTGGTTTCAAGATTTAGCATAGAATTTCTTTGCAAATAATGATATTTGTATGGTCTGGAGTCATCTTGCGGAAATACAAACACCACCAATAGTAACAACAGATTTTCTGTATTTGAGATTCATAGGAGATAAAAGCATGCAAGAAAAGGATTTCGGAAGAATACAAAGAGATAGAGTACTGGAAATGGAGAAGTGGGCTGAAAATATTAAAAATGTTCAAGACGATGAGCGTATTGGACTTGCGATCATAGCTGCAAATAATCACTACGCCGGTTTTGGGCCTGGGACTGCGAATATATTTCGAAACATGTTGGGGTTGTCAGAGGCAAAGTGGGAAGAGCGAGAATCGAAGCATCCTCAGCAGCATCACTTGGACTTAAAGCAAAGCACACTTTCCGATTTTCTGGAATAATACGAGTGGCTACTAGTGCTCTGGTTAATGGTAATAATACCAATAACGACACTAGCAGCACAATTATGCCTCTCCCTTCTGGTTATTGGGTTGGTATATTAGACTTACATAGTATTGACTAAAAAACCGCGGCTAGGTGATGCGGAATCACCGGCTGATACTGTTTTAGCCTTTGGCTCGTCGTCATATCTAACTAATTCGCCCTGATTAGTTGCAGAGGTATGTGCTTCATTATTATCATCAACACTTATTCCATCTTGTTTAGACAGGTCATGAATATGATTGACACCGTCAGATGCCTCTGTATTACCAGACGTTTCATTTATAATAACAGATTTACCATCTTTTGTCGCTGCGATCTGCTGTTGTTGCGGTTTCTCTTCGGCTTGTTTAGAGAACGACAATTTGTCGTTCTTAGGCTTAGTCTTCTTCTTCCATTTACCTGGACAGTATCTTTCGATATCCCTTGCTGATATGATTCTCTGTGCTATTTCTTCATGTAAGCAGTTCTTAATTTCTTCACAAACATCTTTTGGATTTGATATAACAGCTTCAAATGCTTTTCCAAGCCTTGTAATTAGCTCTTCACGTTTGACGAGCAGCTTTCTAAATCCTTTCTTTACTTCCTTTATTGTTGTATCAAGAACAGATCTGTTCTTCTCATCAGTCAGGCTCGGTTTCAGAGCGATTATGTCTGAGGTATTATTGCTAGTATTCATATGATTGTCTTGATGTTTATTATTAGTCGTCACTCTTGACATGCCTAGGTTTTCCCCTCTTTCACGTATTGTTTAACGAGTAACAGGATCCTGTCATCATCGGTCACTTCTTGCTGTACATACGTACTGTGTTCATTTATCCCAAGTCTCTTCACTATCTTCTTATCAATGGTCACGACGATATTGTCACCGGCGCACCAGCATTTTTTTATAGGAAGATCTGTAGAAACTCTTATGTTGTTTGTTGCCGCATCAGCCATTGTTGTGAAGGCCTCCTTGCCTTTCAACAGTTATAATTTCAATCTGATTCTTGAGTTCCAGCCTTCATCCTACGTAAACAAAGTGTACATCCACTAGTAAGTATAATCCTTCCCACCTTTAATAAATTCTGTTATTCATCACAGTTATAGAGGAAATATGAATAAGAACACATCAGTAACTATGGCTGCAGCCATAGCTGTAGCTGGAATTCTGACACTAGCTGTACTGGCAGTGGCAATACAACACCAAGCATTTGCAGGAAGCAGCAATCCCTGTTGCGACAATAATAACAACAAATGTTGCGACAATAATAACAACAAATGTTGCGACAATGACAACAAACAACCAAGTAAAGAGGTTGCGACAGGCGGGAATGGAGGGTCAGGCGGAGCTGGTGGTGCTGGCGGAGAAGGCGGACAAGGCGGAAAGAACGTAGCCGAAGAAAACCAGAAAGCGAAAGTCGACCAGGACGCAAATGGCGGATATGCCAATGGCGGTCACGGTGGTAACGCCAACGGTGGCAACGCTACAGCCTAAATATTCACACACCCCAAAAAATCCAAATAAATCCTAAAAAGGATTTCCTTTTTTTTGAACATTTTAACCAGCACCACCACTAGAGAATCAAAATGTTCTTTTTCAGCCTTCTGTGCCATTTAGAAAATGTAATACGAGGGAGAATCGTATAATATTGATTTCAAATCAGGTATACAAGGTAACTTCGAATCAGAATATGGTATATGTCAAACTATTGCCAATGATACAGCTAAAGCGGCCTGTAATATGGGATGGGATAATGGATGGGAGACATTTTGTAAAAGCATCAAATCAAATCCTAACTGTCTGGAGGGAACACCAATAGGATCAACAAACCAGACGATTACTATACTGGTTTATGTGCTTCAAATCCAAACGAATATGGATATGAAATAGGCAAATCGGATGTGACATTAGATGATAGTTGTTCTAATTATGGCCCTCATAGATGGTATTCAACGTAATACACAAATACCAGCCTTTCTCAGATAGAACCAGAAAAGGAAATACAATGCGGTGGATATGATGCTGGATTCAACCATTATTGTCATATAGTCGCAAAGAGACATTTAGTTCAAATTCCTAACGAGCTAACACCTTCATGCCCACTAGCAAAGTGGATAGTAGAAGACATGAAAATATTATTTCCAAGCATATTGTTACTATGGGTGATGGCTACACCAATAGTAATTGCTGATACGCGTAGGGTGGCCGTCGCTAATAGTGAGATGATTTTGTC
>JBAVTY010000789.1:0-3641 GCA_049696495.1 Candidatus Nitrosopolaris sp. | reverse complement strand
TGATAAGATAACGTAAGATATTGCAACCAATATATAGTCACTTTTAAACATTTCTCCATTGTTAGACTGATTATTCAAATTTAATAGCTACCTCTATCAATATTAATATTCTTTTTTATATTGTATTAGTAAATTATATTTAAATATTGTAGAGCATTCGACGATTGTACTAACAAGGATTTTGCGACGGTGAAAGAATTCACTCCACAGGCGCAGATACATGCAATATATAGATTCGGCTATTCCCCAAAATGGGAAGCGTGAAAAGGAATGGACCCATACGAACTCAATATAGAGTGTAAGGCTTGTCGTGTTACCAAAAAATAACCTCTTACCAACCCTTCAGCTTCGAATATAGCAAACTATGTGGACGCATGGCAAATTCTGAAAAATGGAAGATATTTAAACGACTCATGGGTTAGACCAAAACTAGCTTGCCCGCGTCTAGTTCCTTTCCCTTAGCAAGCTCTTAAGTCTGCAACAGACTGATTCTCGCAATTCCTTCGCTGGTTTAAACAAGGTCTCATTGCAAACGCTTTTATGAATATTTGGTGATTGTGAAACCTCAAATCTCTATCCAATACCACTGATAGTAACTTCGTGTTTACCAGCAGGAATGTTTAAATCCACATACGTATAGCCCTTCATCATGGTTACAGCGTTTCTGTATAAGGTTCCGTCCATCATAACGAATATCGTTGGACTACTAAAAATTTGAGGAATCTTCAATGTTAATGGGCCAGGTACAGGGTATTGATTGTCTATGTTTATTAAAATAGTTCCTGTAGAAGGATCCGCTTTAATGTTACTAATAGTTGCAAGGGCGGTCATATTGGATGTAATATACCTGTCTTCACCTATCTTTATCTTCATATTAGTGGTGCTAAAATCTACACCAAAACAGCTGTAAAAAGAAACCTTTGATATGACAGCAGGATCAGAAGTAACACTAAACATAACTCTCTGCCCAGATCTTAAGACGGGGATTAAATGGCTTCTGACAGAGTCTATTTGTGCTCCACTTTGATTATGAGCTGATGCGTAGATCGTTAAATCATGTACATCAAATGAAGCGATGTTCTTGACAGACCCTATTAAAGAACCATTCTGTGTTGGTGTATTGCTATAGTTTAGTCTTATAACATCATAAAACGGTATGTTTACATTCTTTGCCTGATACACAAACGGTTTGCCTACATGCGTTACATCAGTAGAGGAAAAAATCTTGAGTTTGAAAGGCGCCTCGCGATAAGGATAGATAATTTTGCCGTAAGGTTCTGCTACCAGGAGGGATACGGTGTTGTTGCTGCTGGTTGTGTTTAGACCGATCAACATCTGAACAGGTACATCATTCTTGTTTTCTACTGTTCCTACAATGTTTTTAATACCCATAGTATCTGTAAATGATCCTAGATCTGTAATCGTGACAGTTCTTTCTTCTTGATAGGCACAAACTTCAATGATAGAAAACAAATAAAGCAAAAAAACAATTGGGACAAAAAAGTACAGGTAGGCTAGATCATTTTTGCTAACGCATATCACGATTGTTGCAACTCTAGCAAGTTTTTAATTTAAATGTTATGCATGACAAGTCAGATCGATTTTCTGACCACCGAGATCAAGAATATCGAATCAAAGATAATTTGTGAAGCATCAAAGAATGAATCAGTTAAAATACTGATGAGCATGACATATTCATGTATTAGGATCTGATCGTTATCACTCAGTTTTAAACTCCTTAACCATCTTTTTCCTTTTACACCAAATATGTTATCATATCACATTTTACATCATATTTGTCAAGCAAAGAATGTACTCTATTCATTACTCTTGTTCTATCCTGTACAAGGTTTGTCCTTAGTCTTAGAAGCAATCTATCTTCTCTAATCTCTCTTGGGGCTATGTAACATTCAGCTACAAGATCAGATCTAAGTAAATAAGCAAGTGTTCTAGCGTCAAGAGTATCTGTCTTTATTTTTGCTTCTGCAATAGCCTTGGTCTTCAAAGGATTTGCTAGCTTAACACCAATATTATATTTCTCAAATGCTTGATATGTCTTTAACCATAGATTAGCAGTGGATTCACATACGGCCACACATTTGGCAGCAAGGATTTCAGCTTCAGATAATGTATTGTTGTATTTAGTTTCTTCAGCTATAGATCCATCAGAACTCATTGTACATGCTTTACAGTTTCTCTTTCCTATGTCCACAGCTATATACTTCAGGTTTTATTTTCACCTCCTTTTCGTTATTTAGCTAGCTGGAACGAGCTGCACACATCTATCATAGCTCTATGTAGGCTCAGTTTGACAGCAGCTTAGGATATTCCCCATTCAACAAGCGAGACCTTCTAGGTCAAGCACGATAAGGGTCAGCTAACCATAGAGAATTGGATAATGGCTTTTACATGTCTTTCAACAAAGCAGTAGATGACATTAAGTAAGAATAGGGAACCTTATTCTCATTATCACGTAGGTTTTAGTACATTCGACGAGTGTACTAATAAAGTTATAAACAACTAAAAATAAATAAATGTCCAGGAGCAACAAATCTGGTACGTAGACGATTTCTCGCCGGCCAGTGACTTTGGAACGTCGCTGCCCGGTCATTTTTTTGTAAAATTGCCCCGAATGGTATCGCAATGAAGCCGCAACAAAGCATATCCGATGCATTTGAATGATCGCTAAGTACTCTTGACGTTTCCTCCTAAACAATAGATCATATTCAAGGAAAATAGGAAGCCGAAGGCGGACTTGGAAGGATTCGCGAACTGTCTTGAAATATTCAAATAAAATCTTTTTTTATGTCTTCCATTAATCTTCTTTTTGAGATATCAAGGGTCGAATATCCCCTTAAGAATGTACAGCTCCCGTTATCATGATGCAAGTCACAATTATTCCTAGGTCATTGAGAAAGGCGTTAACTTAACGGGTCCGATCACTAATCTTAGCTCCACACAACCTGTAAAACATTAGCAGTTATTAACTACCATATCTGTATTATGGTAGGAGGTCATTGCAAGACATTGCAAAATTACAATACATTATATCATAAATCTGATACTAGAGAAGTTACTATATATCAATACTGGTCTCTCATTTTATTTTTAATAACTATTGTCTGTCTAAGTCTGCTACCTGCTGTCTTTGTGCATGCCAAAGAAGTAGGAAATAATAGTCTATATTATAAGGGTCTAATACTTGACAAATTAGGAAACGATACCGGAGCTATACAATATTTTGATAAAGCTCTAGCTATACAACTTAACGATACTTATGTATTAGATCTCAGAGGCATAGCTCTTAATAACCTAGGAAATTATACCGGAGCCATACAATATTTTGATAAAGCTCTAGCTATAGATCCGAATGATGAAGCTGCATTAACTAGCAAAGGTCTAGTCCTTGACAATTTAGGTAACCATACTGGAGCTATACAATATTTTGATAAAGCTTTGGCTATACAAGCTAACGATACTTATTTATTAGATATCACAGGCATGGCTCTTAACAAGCTAGGAAATTATACTGGCGCTATACAATATTTTGATAAAGCTCTAGCTATAGATCCGAACGATGAAGCTGCATTATACAATAAAAATAATTCCTTTGACCATCTAGGTTTTCTAGTTAGTAAACC
>JBAVTY010000788.1:0-5834 GCA_049696495.1 Candidatus Nitrosopolaris sp. | reverse complement strand
AGGCCGCGGCTATGATAAACGCATCAGAAAAGCCGGTTATTGTTGCAGGGGTAGAGATACAACGATTTGGACTGTTCGATTACATGATTTCATTCGAAACTTGATAAATGCAAACCTAAAGATGAGAGAGCCAATACATTTGAAGCGCCATGGATCTCAAGACTTCTTTTCCATCGATATTGGAAAAAAGATAACTGTTCAGCATTTATTTGATAGGCTTGCCTCATTCATAACAACCGATACTATCGTTATTGCGGATGTTGGAGACTCTTTGTTTGGCGCTCTTGTTCTAGTTATTCCACAAGCTACAGAATTCCTAGCACCTGCATTTTACACTTCCATGGGTTTTGCTGTTCCTGCGTGTATCGGAGCTCAACTTGCCAATCCTAAATTGAGGCCGATCGTAGTCGTAGGAGATGGTGCTTTTCAAATGACCGGAATGGAAATATCAAGTGCAGTTCGGTACAAGTTAAACCCTATTGTTATCGTGCTAAATAATGGAGGTTATGGGACAGAGCGGCGGCTGCTGGATGGTCCGTTTAATGACCTGCAACCCTGGCAATACGGGAGCATTCCTGAAATAGTTGGAGGCGGCAGAGGGTTTGTTATTAACACAGAAGATGAATTTGATAAGGCTCTAGTGGCTGCTAATGAATATTTAGAGGGTTTCTCTATCTTAGACGTACGATTAGACCCGAATGACGGATCCGCTGCTCTTCAACGACTTACAGATGTATTAGGTAAGAGAGTTAGATAAGTAAAGAATAGTCATCTTTTTTTTATAGCCCCTATGTCTCGAAAGGACATGTGCATTAGTTTAGCAATTTCCATTACGGATTTATTTTCCTTGTAAAGTCGGATTACAATCTCCTTCTTTATTGTATAAATAAGATAAAATTCTAATTTTGATCTCCTGCTGACTAAGGTTTCTCTGCCTAGTCAATTGTAATATACTTCTCTAGCCTCAGGAAGTGATCCTATATAGCCTTCAAACAACGGAGACAATTCTATATGGAGTACCTGAAAAGACTAATGATCGGTGAGGACAACTAACTAACTATGGGTAAGCAATTGGTCATGTACAAGTTATTCTATTGCTGCCGTCTTTCAATTGAATCTAATCTAGTTGTTAACGCAATAAGCTGATCTGATAAATGCGCTATCGCATCATCTTTCATTTTGTACCGATCTCTCATCGATTGGTTTAGTTGTTCTAATTCTTCTACCTTGCTTTGTATGTCTGCGCCTTGTCTTTCCAACTGGTGAACATTCAAGAATGTCAAATAAGGTTCAATCTTACGAAATATCTCTGCTTTCTCCTTATCTTTCTTTGTCCAGTAGGTAGAACCAGAATGTCCAATGAACCATTCAGAGAAGTCGGCATATCCAAGATCAGATATAGTGGTTTTTACAAATCTACTGAAGCTATGCAGGGTTATTTGTCTACGGCTTCCGTTTCCATCCTCGCGAGTACCTTTACCCATACGATCCAATGTCTTTCGAAAGGACCTGACAAGATCATAATATATCATTCCTGGATTTGGTTCTTCCTTGTCCTGATATACCGCAAAGACTAGATCACTATCTTCTCTTGGTGGCGTTCTATATTCCGTGATTGTTTTAGTAGAAGACTCATCTTTATAACAAACTCTTCTTTGTATTCTAAATATTGTTCTAATTGGCTTACAACTTCTTCAGTCAAGAAAACACTTCGATCTGTTTTGGTCTTCGTATATTCTCCTCTTAAAAATACTTTTGCTGGGTGAGTTTCTAGGTTCAGATCTCTGGCCAGCTCTAAACCCTGTTGAAGCAAGCATCATAACGTACGTCTTTAACCTTATGTCAGGGCAAGCATTCAAAATATCGACTATGTCTTCTTTTGATAATGCCTCTTTGCTTTTTCTTATAGCTTTGGGTATTTTTACCTTTGGCTTGAATTTCCTTGGACTTATCCACATCATAGTATTCAAGGAAGTTTTTTGCAGTCACAACACGCTGTTTTAATGTCATTGCTGAAACATTGCAATTACTTTGTAGATAACCAATATAGTTACTTAAAACGTCATAAGCATCTTTAACACAATCTTTGATTTGTGATATCAGATTGTTTAACGTAATGTTGTAATCCTTCAAGGCAAAATTTTGAAAATTCGTTAATCTAAAGTGATATTCATCTGCTGTTGCTTTATTCATTGCACCTATGTTTATAATGTATTTATCCATTACACTTTCAGAATGACAGACAGCGGTGGAATGAATATGCATGTTTTGTGTTCTTATTTTTCCTACTGCATTTGATGATTTGTTTGCCAAAGCTTAGGATAATCTATTCCGAATGGATACCACCATTGTACTGCGTAATCATGTGTTGCTCCAGCACCAGTCCTAAATTCCAATCTTCCGTTAGATATTTCCTGTAGGGTTGCAGATTGTTTAGCATAATGGCTCATTTTCTGTAGTAGATTTTCTTTAACCAAAGGCCACTCTGACTGAATAATACTATAACAAACTGTATCTCTTATTCTGCCGCTTCTCATTATTTTATGATTTCGTAATATTCCGTCTTCTTTAGCGCCTAATCTTTCAATTGCTCGTCTTGAAACGGTATTAAGAGCATCCGTACGTATTTTAATTGCAATACATTTCAGTTTTTCAAATGCATATTGTAACATCAGAAATTTCATTTCTGTGTTAACTGTTGTTCTACGGAAGGATTTCGCAATCCAGGTATGACCTATCTCCATGCGATGATTATCATAGTCGATATTATGATAACGTGTAGATCCTACTATAGTATCAGAATGTTTGTTTATTATTATAAATGGTAAAAATGAATGGCTCTTATTTAGTAAATGTTTCAGCTAACTATTGAATTAAACCCTTTCAATAAATCTTCAAAAATTCAGACATGTCATTTTCATGAGGAAAAAAGGCATAGGGATTATTCCATATTTCTCCATCTTTAGTCGCCAGCGACAGTCCAAATACATCTGTAGTGAATGGTGGACGCAAAAGAACATAATTTCCTTCAAGCATTACTGGCTTAACAGTGAACATTCGATATGATGTTTGAAATAGTATGCTACTTATTAAAATGCTAAGATGGCCACACGTGTTTAATATATTATAACATCTTCGAAATGAAGACATAGAAGGTGACTTCGAAAATCTGGCATCCACGCCAAAATCGTAATTTACATCATAGGAGAGTCTTTTCGAAAGTATTATTTTGGTGTATAACGTACAAATGAGAACTAATTCATAAAAACAATCCCCCTAAGATATTAATAATAGTGCTTTGTTGCGCAAATAATAGTATTAAATTGTGAAAATCAAATATGGAGGATTTGATGAAATTGTGAAATATACGCCCTATACGTCATTCTCATAATTGAGAATGATAGCTTATGATAATAACATAAAAGCCAAATATTATGATGGTATAACAACAATCAATGTTATCATAACAACCGTACACGGCGGAAGTAACAACAGAAAAGGTAGAATTATTGTATTTCAGATAATTGCTAATACTTTATTGTGTACATTGCACTACGCATTACGGCATTTATCACGCATATTGCAATTTTTTTGGCATGTGCGCGTCGTTATTGGCCTTTATTATGCATATTTTTTCGACCTCTATCATATGGTACGTCTTTTGTACGCCCTCATATCTTCCCAATAACCACAGGCAGCTCTTCGCAGGATGGCGACTACGATGGAGTAAGCCACAAAAATGATAAAAACAACGATAGCAGGATGCTTCCTACGAATTATGGCTGTTGACAAGGCGCCTACCATGGAAAAGATGTGATAGGATTGGACTATGGGGGTAGGCACCATATGTTCTATACTATACTCAGATTTCTCTTGTACTATACTATACTATCCTTTGTTCTATACTATACGGCCAGTTCGATTAGTTCCAATCATTGTTGTTTGACGTTTAATCATCATTATTAGTTGTTTAAAATGGGATTATCTCACCATACTTCTGGGTCGTGATGTGGTTTGCGTCCTTATGGTATAGGAGCGCCCCCACACAAATGCAAAAACATTGGTGGGTTACCACCATTCTTGTTAGTAATTATCGAATACTCTTTTAGTTCTGCTAAATCAGATTGTTCTTCTTTTGGTGATTGCCAGAGAGCGTGTAATGTACATATGCTATTTGACAGGATTGTTTCATTTACAAGTGGCATAATTGGTAAATATGTTTTTTGTTTTAGATATGGATTCCATGCGTTGTAAACGAATGCAATGGTTGGAGATATGCCTAGTCTGGTTAGCTGATTTGGTGTATTTTCAATTGTTGTTGGAGCTGTTTGATTGAGTGTTGGAGCTGTTTGATTGAGTCCAGTATTTTGATTTGTGTGGTGGCGTACTTCTAAAGGTATTATTTGGTTGACTGATATAGAGAGACTAGCAGTACTTGGAAGTACTACACGGTATTCCGTAGGGTTAAAAAGTTCTATATATGTTACAACTCCAGATCTCGCGGTGCTGTCCACTTTATGAACATTACTTGTAGCATTAGTAGTAACCGCAGTATTGTTATTCGTTGATCCCAGATTTGCATAGTACATGCACATGTATCCTGGTCGGGATAGTGTAGTAATTAACTTGAGTTCAGCTGGTTCGAGCTCTGGGAATTGTCCTGCGAGTATTTGCAGAGATGGTTTAGAATTTGAGTCACATGGAAGCTTCGCAGATACCTGGCCATTGATTATCTCATATGGCATAGCGTCATATACAGGGATGAAGTCCTTAGGTGGAATTATCTGATGTGATAATAATATTATTCCAGGATTTTGAACAAAAATGGTCACATTTCTAGCTACTGATGTTTCATTATTGCTATTATCATTTCTTGCAGTACTATTACGAATCTGATCTATGGTCGATGCTAACAAAGCTTTTGGACTCATAAAAGACTCAAGAATATTTGCGGGATTGGAGGTTAACTCAGGTGTTGGCTTCGTAGTCGGTTCAGTTTTGCTTACAGTTGTGTTATTACTACTGGCATTGTTTTCTGCCAATAGTGTTTGAAAATGGTAGTTATTTAGAAATAATATAGATGCCAGAAGGATGCTAATAATTGCAAAGATTACACTCCTAGACTGTTTTTTCCTCATTAAAGGAAAATTATCTTGCCACCTCAAAAAGCAGAAGTGTCATATTTTGTTGATACTTGTCTTATTTACTTTTAAGATAGGGGGTCTTTTCTCAAGCCTGTTTACATTCGGCCAAACCAACTTCTGTTGTTGCCGATAGTCATATTTCAATGATAATAATTGTTAATGTTATTTCTTATTTTTACTTAGCGGGATTTACCTCCCTCACAAACTGGTTTTTTCCAACACGCCTTGCTAATTCGGTTCTTCCTACTCGTCGCGACTAGTTAAATGAGATTTTTCATCAAAATGAGTTATCGTTGATCATCTTAGAAAAGCTAGAATACACAACCTTACATATTTCATACAACTCCTTGATTTCACAATCCTTATTAACTAAGAGGTCTGTTGGCGTTATCCGCTCTCGTTCTAACTCCTGATTGTATTCCTTTGTCCATCTTTCTATCATTTCGCCTGTTACTTCCATATGGAATTGAATACCCACAGCACTACCGAATCGAAAGGCTTGAGGGTACAACTTTGAAGAAGCCATGATAGTTGCTTTCGGTGGGAGATCATAAGTATCTCCATGCCAATGGAAAACTTTAATGCTTTTAGTGCTGATGCCTTTAAACAGGTCATTGTGTACTGGATTGACCTTAACATTGAACCAGCCGATTTCCTTTTTCCCACCCTTGTAAACGGTACCTCCAATGG
>JBAVTY010000787.1:0-32722 GCA_049696495.1 Candidatus Nitrosopolaris sp. | reverse complement strand
TTGTTGTTGTTAAGTCGTTATAGATGTCAAAAGCGAATAAAAATTAAAAGTGCTTTCCTGCAACGAATGGAGACCAATTATGATTCTTACCTAATCGCCCCCAAAGCCCACGTTCCCTTTAGGGGTGAGTAGTTCACAGAATAGAAGTTTCTTCTATATCATATTTAGCCGGCATTTATATAGTTGCAGTACTGCACCGTAGGTAGAGAGTGACCCCAGCGTTGGCTGTAGACTGATATATTGGAGCTAAGATAAGGTTTGTTATTTCGACACGTATTATACATTTGCTATATAACGGGATGCACTATTGGATACAACTCAAAGATATCGATTCGCCAGATTCCACAGGCGTTGGTGATATTCTGTTTGCAGCATTTTGTTGCGCATACATAAAAGAGAATGATCCTTTGTGGGCTCTTTCATTTGGGGCGGGCGCAGTATGAGCCGCTCTCGAAACTAGAAAGAGAGGACTAGGCAAGATTCCCTCGAAATCAAAGATCGAACAAAGTGCTTCCTACTACTACAATACTATCTCATTCAAGAGGTTGTAGTTTTTAACTTTAAGTTAAATTAGCCCGGTATGCTAATAAAGGCATGAAAATTGCCATTTCAGCAGATTCCAGAGATAGCGCCTTACTCTCTCAGATGAAGACGACGCTAGGATCGTTAGATATTAATATCGAGATAATTAGGGATTCCAACTACCAATCAGCAAAGGAGGTCGACCTGGTGTTAGCAGCCGGTGGGGATAGAGGAGTACTTGATTACTTTCACAAGATAGTAACCGATTCAGCACCAGTATTAGGTGTTTACGAATCAGACTCAACTGGATTCCTCGCACAGTTAGATGTTAGAGATCTGGAATCAGCTGCATTGAGATTAAGGAAAGGAGACTACCAGGTTGACGATGTATTTCGTATAGCTGTTAAAGTCGACGGCAGGGAGGTTGAACCTGTTCTAAATGACGTGGCAGTATTTTCTAGTAAAAGCGCAATACTCATGGAACACGTTCTTAGAATCGATAACAAAGATGTGTGGCATGACAATAGCGATGGTGTAATAGTATCTACTCCGACCGGCTCAACTGCATACTCTATGTCTGCTGGTGGGCCCATGGTTTTACAGAAGTCATCCGTATTCATTGTGGTATCAGTAAACTCTGTCGATAATACGCGTCGTCCTCTGGTTGTTCCAAATGAGAGTGTATTGAATATTACCGATATCATGAGCAGATATCACTGCGAAGTTGTGCTTGATGGTGGTTCGAGATTCGCTATACGCAGAGAACTTGAGTGCCATAAGCACCAATTTCCTGCTCGATTTGTTAGATTAATGTCAGATTCTGCAGCAATATCGCTGATTACAAAGAAAGTCAAATTGGCAGAGGACTTGTTGAGCATGCCGCCGAGTGCTAAACTAATTCTGAAAACCCTAGAATACGAGGGTGCGCTGAGTCAGAGGGACCTGACTAACAGGACTCTTCTCCCGGAAAGAACTGTGAGACTTTCTCTCAGTCATCTACTGGGTAGAGGCTATGTAAAGAGGAAAACTTCACTGCGGGATGCACGACAAAGAATTTATGAGCTCAAGCTCTGATGATTGCATCCCCAGCGGTGGACGAAGCGGAAGCCCTCACAAATGCTTCGAAGGCCTGTTCTGGTTTTCCTGGTCTGCTATTAAATTCCGAATGATACTGCATTCCATAGTAGAACTTGTGATCTGGAATCTCTAGAATTTCCATCCTTTTGCCATTATCGGAATGACCTGAGAAAACTAGTCCTCGATTTTCTAATAGCTTGCGATAATTCTGATTAAATTCATATCTATGCCTATGTCTCCTGAATATTGTATTGGTTTCATAGATCTTTTCCGCATTTGTGTTTGAAAGAATGGTTATTTCGTGACTGCCAAGCCGCATAGATCCACCTGTGTTGTGAGCTGCTTCCTGTTCAGGCAAGAACTCAACAATAGGATCTTTTGTGCTGGGATCCAGCTCAAAAGAATTCGCTGTTTCCAGACCGCAGGCGTATCTACCAAACTCTACAATGGCCAGCTGAAACCCAAAACAAATCCCTAGATAGGGAATATTCTGTACGCGAGCAAAATTTGCTGCCCTAATTATACCCTCGCTACCTCTCTTCCCGAAGCCGCCAGGAATCAATAAACCATTAAATCTCTCAAGATAAGACAGATTATTGTTATTGATGTTGTCGATATTTTCGTAATCGTAGCTGGCTGCGCCTTCATGATTGGGATGCTTAGTCTGACTGTTTTCAAATCTTTCAGATTCAATCCACTCTATGTCGACTTTTTTTCCTATGTGCGCGGCAGCATGTAATAGAGCATGGTAGACGCTAACGTAGCTATCGGGTAGTGTGGTATATTTTCCGACAACTGCAATCTTCACTGAACCCTTCGAGACATAAAACGATTTTGCAATCGAATTCCATTCTCCCCATTTCGGAGAACAATTCCTTAACAATAATTTCTTAGCAATTACTTTGATCATGCCTTGGCTCGCTAAAACCTCAGGAACTTTGTAGATTGATGGAGCATCATGGCAGGAAATGACGCAATCTTCATTTATGCTCGCAAACAGTGAAATTTTGCGTCTGGCCTCAGATGTGAGGGGGGTCTTGCATCTAACGGCTAGAATATCTGGTTGAATCCCAATTCTTCGCAGCTCTTGTACGCTATGCTGAGTCGGCTTAGTCTTTTGTTCACCTACGACGTCCAGCACTGGTGCAAGCGTCACATGTATGAATAAGGTATTAGGCTTACCATCTTCTAATTCCATTTGCCGGAGCGCTTCAAGAAAAGGGAGACTTTCTATATCACCCACCGTACCTCCGCACTCCACCACTGTCACATCCAATTCCTCCTCCACAGCAATTTTTCGTAATTGGTTTTTTATGGCGTCGGTAACATGCGGAATAATCTGAACACATTGGCCGAGATATTTCCCTTCTCTTTCAGCATGAATTACGCCGGAATATACTCTTCCTGTTGTGAGACTGTGTTGCTTTGTCAGGGCGAGATCGAGAAAGCGTTCATAATTGCCCACGTCCATATCGCATTCTCCACCATCATCGGTAACAAAAACCTCACCATGTGCAATCGGATTCATTGTCCCTGCATCATAATTAAGATAAGGGTCTATCTTTAAGCAAGAAACCCTGAAGCCCGCTAGCTGCAATAATTTTGCGGTCGATGAAGCTACAATGCCTTTGCCAAGGCCTGACATGACACCGCCGGTAAGAAAAATAAACTTACGTTTGATACTCCTGTCGTTTACTTGCCTACTAGCCTTCCTATAACCATAGTTACGTTTTCTTGCCTGCACATTAGATTTTGCAGATTCACCTTTTTATTCTTTCTTTAAAGATTAAAAGAATTTTATGGGCCTTGCTATATTGACGGAAGAATGACAGATATGCTTATAGAGGCCTAAAGCGGCGATACGTTTTTCTGTTTTCAATGCAGAGAAGGCAATGCGCGCTTCTCCTGCATGATGAAAAGCAAGTAGTATTTGTTGTTATTCTACATTTCAGGCTGACCAATATACCCAACAGCTCTGAAAAATGATGTCAAATGGTTCACGTACTCGTTTTCCCTATTTGCGCTATACATGGGATTTACGAGCTTGGTTTCCCTTACCCAACCTATTTTAATGAGGTCGCTTAAATTGCGTTTGATATCCTCTCTTTTCAAGTTTGTTCTCTTATGGAGCGCATAAATGGTTGCCATTTTATAGTCCTCTGATAAGGCTTTTATTATCTTTATCTTTCCTATGCTGCCGAGCCCGATCTCTATGATATCCTTGCTACGCACTCTATTCAGTTCCCATTTTCACCACTACTTCTTCTGATACTCTTGTGAGCGTTCATACGATCGATCTGTCCTTGTAACATAGGCTCAAGCTCAGTTAGAGATTTTGTATGCATTCCAATTTCTTTTAATGATCTCATTTCAATGATATTTTTGATGTTCAGATCATCAAGATGATCTTCGACATCCAATTTCTTTATCTTAAATTCTTCAGCAAGTAAGGAAGCATGAAGGCGAATTTCTTTAAGATCGACATATTGTCTTTTTTTTGTTCTAAGTGCCCTTATTATGGCAATTAGTGTGAATATTTGATTCTTCGGTAGCTCCTCGACATCTAGGCTAGTTATAGAGGGATGAATTTGGCCATGAACCTTCCGAACTTGATCCGCAAGTACTCTGCCTGTTCCTCCAGATTCTGCAAGATTTCCCGCGTATAGTAAAAGGTCTAGTGCGTACCTTATATCCCCGTTGACAGAAGGAGAAGTCGTAAACTTTGATACCTCGTCTATGATATCAGACCCTATAGCGATTGCATTGAATGCTTCAGAACATCTGCTAACTAGTATGTCACTCACCTGGTTGATAGAATACGTGGTAAATTCCATTGGAACTCTGCCCAGCGTGCTCAATTCTGCGGCGTCAAGTCTACTATAGAAATCCGTGCTTCTTGCAATAAATATAACACCCTTCACATTGCATGGTTTGTCAGGGTCAAATTCGTTAAGCCGAGTTAGATCATAAATTATTCCTCCGCTATCCTTGCTAATTTTAATAAGATAATCAATTTCATCCAAAATGATAATTACATATATCTTCTTTTCACGTAAGTGACGCAACAAGTACCTTAGCATTTCTTCAGCACTCATGCCCTGAGCAGGTAACTCCGGTGCTACTCTTTCTAATAAGAGCCTGTAAATTGTGTATTTGTTGCCGCCATGCAACTTTAGGTTCACATAGGCGGTTACGAGCTTGAGCCTATTCTTCGCAAATTCTTCCTCCAATAATTTTGAGAATTTGAGGACACTAGATGTCTTTCCTATCCCCGCGGGACCGATAATTTGTAATACGGTTAATGGAAATTCGTCAGGTTTAAAATAAGATCCTCTTAGAGCATATCGAATTTCTTCGATCTGTTTTTCTCTGTGTGGGAGTTCAGCTGGTACGTATCGTGGAGACAATTTTGATCTGTCGCGAAATATTGGGCTGCTGAACTCCATTACTGTTAAGAATATAGATCTAATCATGATATATACTATCGAGCGTTGTAGGGTAGTAGTCCATGCCCTTTGGTGTGCACGTCCGCAAATACTACTGGTTATGTATATTTCAACTCCTTCCAGAGTCATTGGTACTGAGTGGTTGTTGCGAGAGCGGTGTAATGTTAATATGAAGTCATCTACAGATAAATATTATAATTTAGTATATGAGCAGATTCCTGAATACACAAAACTACTTGAATAATTTAGCTGAAAATTCTTACAAAGCTATAGATGAAGGTGTTTATAGTAATACAAAATATGATTATTGCGGGCATGAGCCGATAAATATGAGGAAATCGATACTTTCTTGTCCGCATGCTCCGCTAATAAGTGAGATAAAATTTGCATCCCCTTCTAAAGGAAAGATTGTTGCTCCCAGTATCACCACAACCCCTATCGACATAGCTTCCAACATGGTGGGTTCAGGCGCGGTTGGATTATCGATAGTAACCCAACCTTATTTGTTCAATGGATCCCCCGAATACTTAGGCATGATCCGCAAGACAGTTGCTGTTCCACTTCTTATGAAAGACATAATTGTGAGCGAGATTCAAATCGATTCCGCTAAACGAATGGGTGCGGATTGTATATTGTTAATTAAATCAATATTCGACAATAACCTAACTGAAGGAAGTATAGAGAAATTTGCCGATTACGCAAATAAAAAAGGAGTACAGGTTGTTTTTGAGGTGCATAAAGATCACGAATTTAGAGAGATGTTAGAAACGTTAGCGGATACAAGACAAAATTTAATTGGTATCAATAATAGAGATCTGAACCACCTAAATGTGGATATTGCCACTACCACGAATTTGTTGCAGAAATTCGATAAGAAAAGACACATCATCATTAGTGAAAGCGGTATAAGCAAAGCGGAAGAAATCCAACAATTAAAAAAGGCCGGAGCTGACGCATTCTTGATAGGAACAAGCATAATGGAATCGAGTGATATAGCGACCAAAGTCGCAGAACTATATCTTTCTCTTTGACAATAATTCTGGTCATTTTCATTGCATTCCGATGTGTGTAGTTTTGGTGTTGGTATTTATCTACGATATTATGTTTGAATTCAGTGTGTAGGTGTTATTAAACCCCGAACGTCTTAATACTTCTAAGATGTAGGTTGCAGCTGAACATGTTAAGTAATTATCCCGTTAATTCTAGATTTGGTGACTATGGGGGAAAATATGTTCCCGAGACGCTTATTCCAGCCATAGAGGAGCTTGAAAGAGCGTACGATCGGTACAAAAACGATATACATTTTCGAAAGCAACTCCAATATTATCTAAAACAATATGCCGGTCGGCCAACTCCACTTTATTTCGCTAAGAATCTCACCGAATACATAGGGGGCGCAAGGATCTACCTTAAGAGAGAAGACCTCCTTCACGGCGGTGCTCATAAAATCAATAACACACTAGGTCAAGGCCTATTGGCGAAACGAATCGGCAAAAAGAGAGTTATTGCAGAAACAGGTGCTGGTCAACACGGAGTAGGAACCGCAATTGCTGCTGCAGTATTGGGACTGAATGCAGAGATATATATGGGTTCCAAGGACATGAAAAGACAAAAGCCCAATGTAATTCGTATGCGATTATTGGGTGCAACAATTCATCCTGTTCAGTCTGGAAGTCGCACTCTTAAGGATTCGATTAACGAGGCCCTACGCGACTGGATTACCAACGTTCAAAACACCTATTACCTAATAGGTTCGGCCGTGGGACCACATCCTTATCCTGTTATAGTTAGGGACTTCCAGAGTGTTATTGGGCAAGAAATTAAAATGCAAATGAAGCAGTTATCTAATCGGCATGAGCATCCTGATGCAGTTGTTGCGTGCGTAGGTGGCGGCAGTAATGCAATCGGAACGTTCTACCCCTTCGTAGACGATAATGATGTTTCATTGTACGGCGTAGAGGCAGGGGGTAAGGGAATTAATTCTGGGGAACATTCTGCAACATTGGCGGCTGGTTCACACGGAATTATACACGGGATGTTTACATATCTATTGCAAGACAGATTCGGACAAGTATCGGATACACATAGCATTTCTGCAGGATTGGACTATCCAGGCGTTGGACCCGAACACGCACTATTAAAGGATATCAAAAGAGTAAAATACGTTAACTGCGTCGATGACAATGCTGTTGAAGCATTTCTGCTGCTATCTAAACTTGAAGGCATAATTCCGGCTCTTGAACCTTCGCATGCAATATCACATGCTATTGAATTGGCGAAAAACATGGACCGAAATGAAAACATTGTTGTAACTTTGTCTGGACGCGGGGACAAGGACGTAGACATTGTGCATAGATATCTAAAGATGAAGGAGAAGGAGAAGAAAAAGAAAAACGAAAAAAAATACAGTAAGAACGAGAAAACGAGGAATAACGAAAACAAAAAATTTGGAAAATGGTAAGCTCAATCAGAAGTTATTTCAGGAATAGTGATTAATTCAATTTGCTCATATAATTCGGCTGTGCACGATGTGGCACTGGAGGAAAGAATGAGGATTGGACTAAAACCGTATTCCAGCTCAAGGACATAATTGAGAAATTGTAGATGATATTTAGAAATTTGTGTGACATGGGCCAACAAGGAAGAGTAAAATGTTTCAATACGAGAGAGGGTTTGAAGGTGATATCATAGATCAGAATAACTGTCAACTGTCAACAATTCAAAAAATGTTAGAAATTACAAATGATTTAGAACCAATCAAAGTAATGATCAACGTTCGATCTCGATATCTAAATAGTGCGGTTGTTTGCAAATATTACTGTCGCCGTCAGCAAACACGATTAGCAGGTTCGTAACCTCAAACGCTTGTCCTTAAGTCCACTTCTATGATCATAGAGATTTTGATCTCAGTCATACATTTAATCCCATGTCTCTTGACTTACTTACAAGTTTTTCAGCGTATTTATGTTTACCGAGATTATTTAGAGATATAGCCTTCTGGTATATTGTCTCTGCGTCATTAGGATTTAGTTCGAGTGCTTTATCGTAACTGCTTATGGCTTCATGATAATTACCCAAATTAGCCAGAGATACTCCCATATTATGCCATGCTCTTACAAGAATAGCTCCAATTTGAATCACCTTTTCATAAACCACTACAGCCTCCTTGTAACGTCTTAGATTGTTTAGAGCAACGCCCTTGTTAAACCAAGCTACAGAATCGACTGGATTCAATTGTATGGCTATATCAAAGCAACTGATGGCTTCTTCGTATTTTTTCGATTGTAGAAGAAGCGCTCCTTTCAGTTTTAGTGTATTCATATCAGTTGGAAAAATTTGTAGAGCTTTATCATAATTTTTCAGTCCTTCTTCATATCTCCCTAATTTGGCAAGTACAGCACCCTTGCCAGTCCATGCTGTAGCATCATCCTGACCAATCTCTAAAGCTTTATTATAACTTTGTACGGCTTCATCGTATTGACCCAGATTAGCAAGCACTGCCCCTCTATCAGTCCAAACTCCATGATTGATCGGATCGAGCTGTATGGACTTGTCGAGACATTCAAGAGCTTCCTTATACTTTTTTATATCATTAATGAGAGCGGCACCTTTGTGATACCAAGCTCTAGGATCATTGGGATTAATTGCTATAGCAGTATCAAAGCATTTCACAGCTTCTTCATATTCTCCTAAGGCGACCAGTGCTGAACCCTTGTTGTACCATGCTATTGGAAGTCCAGATTGAATCTCTAATGCCCTATCAAAACTTTTTATGGCCTCACCGTATCTGTTCAAGTTATTTAAAGCCGCACCCTTTTGATACCATGCATAGGCATTATTGGAATCTACTTCCAAAGATTTTTCAGCTGAACGTAAATCACTTTGATACTGTCCTAAGGTGCCAAGAGTTGTGAGCTTCTTAACCACATTAACGGCGTGTTTGGGATCAATGCTTGACGAGTCCTTGGCAGACATTAAACATGCATATTTATTGTCCAATATAGTAGTATCTCTCTCAACTCCTCCTTAAATGCACAATAGCGGTTCATGCATATTTTTTTGAAGGACAGAATTACCAGCGAATTTTTTGACTGTCGTCTTTTAGCAGATCAATGAATTATAGTTCTGTGTCATGGTTATAGCTATCTTAGCATATAACATTCGTAAGGAAACTATGTTTGCATTAATGGCTTCCAGTGATTTATAAGCAAAAATACACATAGTCCTAACTACATCTGTAATCTGGATCAAATCCTTTGAGCTCTCAATAACCTAGTCTTACACTAATAAATAGGACAATTAATGACTTAGACATGGCGAAGTTCGACGGTATAAAAGGTCAGGAGCTTTTAGATGTAGAAATAGGCGATAATGAACTTACATTCATTTTCAAGGACAATAGATTTCTTTTCGTGAAGATTCAAAACGGTAGGATCGTTTGTGAATCTGTACCAGAATAAGCATACATAATGTATAATTTGCATGGGATACTCCGATTAAAATGTTACCGAAGATATTGTGATTCGAAGCGAATCTAGAATCTGGCGTTGCGTAGAAGAGATGTTCAGAATTGCAGTCGCAAATCGCAATGGGAAGCGTAATTTTTCAATGAGCAGTGCGATGGCATAGGTTTGATTCAGTATTGATGACGCAGTTCAAGGATATTTTCTTGTTTTCAGTCAGTAATCTAATGCTTATTTAAGCCGAAGTTCGTATCAGAAATGGGTCATAGCCGGGGGCAGCATAAATGAATCTAAACGTAGCTAATGATAATGATTCAATAAAAATCGCTGAAATTGTCAGTTTGCTGATAAAGGAAGTCCAGATCCCGACATTGCAACCTGTACCCTTTGACACATACCAAAAAATAGCAGCTACTCTCGAAAATCTGCAATTATATGAATATGAGGGAATCGAAGCAAAAATTAGAGACACTATGGTAGAAATGATTTCTACAGCGATTAAATTTCTTCTCGAAGTAAGGTACCATAAGATGCTTGATAAACAAAGTGTTGTAACTTCCTCTTCGTACTCTTCAATTTCATCTAGTACTACTACCAATACCACTAGGACGCCGATAGATTATTCGAAGCTTACAGAGGAAGAAAAATACATAATGAATGCCGAAAACGAATCGGAGAGAAGAAGAAACGATATGCTAATAGCAATTATTAGAGGTAGGCCGAAGCTACTTGAATCGATCTCAAAAAGGGTACGTTCCAAGCTTATTCTAGTCAGGTTTGTAAAACCAATGGAAAAGTTTATTGGTGTCGATATGGAGGGCTATGGGCCATTTCGGCAAGAAGACATAGCGGTCATTCCATTCGAAAATGCGCGGTCTCTGATCGAAAATAACCATGCGATCGAAGTACAAAGTAGGTATCGATAAGATCTCTCCGTTATCATTAACTGTTAAATTCTAGGTAGGCTTCGAACTCCTGTCCTTCCTGCTATTATTACTGCTGTTCACAGAAAATTATTCCGAACTACGTCCAGAATGAAACGTTATCAACTACTTTGCGGAATAATTCAGAAAGTCACAATTCAGTCGCAGCATAAGTCTAATAAAGAATATCAAATCTCATTTTTGGTGTGTTGGCGATCCTAACTCGCAGACTCTTCGAAATTATGCTACGAGTTAGCAACGTAAACCGGCATATTCCGAGTGCGATCGGTGCCAAGAGAAAAAGCAAATTCTCTGCGATATTAATTACATAAAACATTGTAATTAATCTAGAATCCCGAACCTATCGGATCGACAGGTTTCATTAATTCGCGCAATAATGTCGTAGCATATGATCCCTTAGGCAGCTTAAATGATAACGTAAGCATAGTCTCGTTTATAAAAGAAAAATCCCTGCACCATAAAGGAGCTTGTCTAAATCCTCCTTGCGAACTGAGCTCCTGCATCTCTTTGATATAAAAATCTCTAGCCGTTACACTTTCCTCCTTCATTGTATCTTTTGTTATTATCTCAAACCTTCCTTCACCCGCCTGAAAAGAATAACCAGCTAGCCTAATGGCAGGAACTGCATCAGAATCCGAATCAGATATTGGATTAAACTTTCTTATTTTGCCAAATATGAACGGACCTTCAGTTTCAAAGCAGAGATCCCCCTTTTTACCTTTAAGCAGGTTTTCTTCGTTCATGAGTGCTTTGCTCAGGCACAAATTGAATATATATGCTTGATAGGCCTGAACAAACAATCGGCGCATATTGATTGGGATAGCTCTCAGCGCAGATATTACATCCTTACCTTTTACGATTGCTGACATCAGCTGATATTCGATGTCCATTCCTCGAGGGAGCTGCTTCAGAAGCCAGGGGTAATTGCGAGGATCTCGGCACTTTTCCCTAATTTCCCTACTCATTTTAGAGTCGTATTCACTAGTATAACATAGTAGCAATTCAACGGCGTTTCTAAAGTTACGCCTTAGGATCTCCTTTCCGACGAGATGTGTTACTGATCGTTCACTCCCAAACCTTTGCAGTCCATAGAAATTGGCGATATTTTTTATTTCCGATCCGAAAACAGATACGTCTAATTGTTGATTGTCGTTGATGATAATGGTAAACTCGTTCCCGAGTAGTGAGGCTTTTCGTAAGGGTTTTCGGGTGAACCCGCAGAGAGCGAGAAGCAATTCATTGGTTCGTAACTCCCTCGGTGTGTTTTTTAATTGTTCTGTGGTCGCGTATTGCTTTGTATTTGCTTTTGCGTCTTTTAGCCCAATGACTTTAAGTTCAATGCCAAATCTTTTCTTGATTTGCGATATTGCATGATTTGAATCAATATTGTTTTTTTCTAAAATGTAAAGCGGGTATTTATGTAATTCATCTTGGATAGAAGATAAATCATTGAAGACAGATCGATCTATTATTTCCGAGACCCTGAACTGATTGGCGTGTTTCTTTATAAAGCCGCCCACTCCACTAAAGCTTGTACTATAGCATTTCATGCCAGCTTTCTGATCTATTCTAGGAACAGGAAATTTTATCAATACGAGGCACAGCGCCTTTTTATTCCGATATCACTAAACATGACTAATCGTGTATGTAAATCTATACACGCTATGAGAGATGAGTTGGCCAATGATTTGTTACTCGTTTAAATTTTCTAGCCACGTCAAGAACGGAAAAATGGTACTTTTGTGAGGTAAAGAGCTGGAATCTTTAACATTATATCCGAGCAGTAACATTCTACCGGTCAGTTTACTTCTTAGAGTGACAGGAAGTTGGTTCTCTTTTAATGGTTGAAATATCTCAAAAAATTGGTCATGTTTATGGCAAGCTATATGCTGTGCAAAACAATGCATAAGAATGGTCGGATCTCTTGCAATTCGTTTTTTCCTTTCCACAGTAGAGTGAGTATTTGTTGTATTATCCTGCAGCTCTATGGAAATTTCCAAGACTCTTTTGGTGTAATTCTCCTTTGTGAAATTGGAATCCATTTTGTTAGGCGAGTTATGAAACACGCGAACAGTTCTAATTAAATGCATAACTGTTCTTTTTGAGAGATCGGTGGCAGCTAAAATCTCGTCCTCCCCGTAGATTCCATTACTTTTTCCAAAAATAAAGAAAGCTCCTATTAGCTCTTCTTTTTTTATGAAAGGAAACTCTATTTTACCTTCAATAAACATTGTAATTCTTCGAGATATATCCGCAGGCGAAAACATCCCCATATAGGAATCCGTCACGACAGTCAATGTCTATATCAGGGATACGGACCAGATTGGTTTAAAAACAAAAAACATGGTAGAAAACCTTTGATTGGCAGGTAGGCAAGAACCCCATCTATTTCGTTGCCCTTCTATAGCCGTGTGTGAAACCTGCATCATAAACTTTTGAAAATTCATATTTCTTGGGAGCGATCACGTCTCCGACTATGATAACCGCTGTTTTAATTATCTTAGCTTCCTTTGTCTTCTTTACAATGTCAGCTAAGGTTCCCTTGATTATTTTTTGGTCTTCCCAAGTTGCACGATAAACGATCGCAACAGGTGTCTCGTTTGTATATACTCCACTCTTCAAAAGATCCTGTACTATTTCTGCTATCAAATGAACACTAAGATATATGGCCAAGGTAGCCCCATGTTTTGCCAGTTCCGAAATCCTTTCTCTTGGAGGTACCGGCGTTCTTAATTCTGCTCGTGTTATTATGAGCGTTTGAGTATTACCAGGTAAAGTCAACTCTAGATTCATAACAGCCGCCGCGCCAAGTATAGCAGTGATTCCAGGAACGACCTTACATTGAATTCCGTCTTGCTCTAATTTGTCTATTTGTTCTTTAATAGCACTGAATAGGCTTGGATCTCCATCATGAAATCTTATAGCAAGTTTTCCCTTTTTTGTCGAATCTCTTAAAATCTCATAAATTTTCTCCCTATCAATAAGAGATGCATCATGAAGTATTGCAGCATTTTTTTTATCTTCTAAGATCTTGGGATTCAAGAGCGACCCAGAATAAACTATAACGTCCGCTCGTTCTAGCAATTCCTTGGCTTTAAGTGTAATGAGCGAGGGGTCGCCAGGGCCAGATCCTACAAAATAAACTGTGTTACTTTCTATCATGGTACTTTTTTGCCACCATTATTGAGAAGTATTTTTCAGCTGGACCTTTAGTTCCCACTAAATCCCGCAGTTTCCTCATTTCCAAGATCTCTCCTTCCACGGATAGTTCCTGGGCAATAGCAATAGCCGAATTATCTGCAAATCCTGCCTCAGAAAGCATTTCTATTACCGTATCAAAATATCTGCCATCCTTAAGAAAAATAAGTGTATCGCAACATTTCGCAACTTGTTTAATTCTATTTAGATCGTAGCAAGCAGGAATTATTGCAACAGTTTCGTCTCCTTCGGCAAGACTCATCTTTGCTCGTGCGGCAAATGCAAACATCGATGTAACACCGGGCACGATTTCAAATTCAATATCTTCATGATTGCTACTTAATTCTCTCTGAATGTAAATCCACGTACTATACAATGCTGGATCACCTACTGTTAAGTATACCACCTTTTTGTCTGATTTCACCGCGTTGGCTATTTCAAGAGCATTTCTCTTCCAATGGTTTATCAACGCTTCTTTTTCTTTGATCATCGGAAATACTAGGCTCACGGTCCTGGTTGATTCTGTCAAATATCTTTCTACTACAGAAAGAGCGATACTCGGCTTGCCCTCTCTGGCAGTGGGTGCAAAAATTACCTCTGCGGTTTTAATTGTGTTCACAGCCTTGACAGTAAGCAACTCTGGATCGCCTGGTCCGCAACCTACACAGAATAGCTTCATTCGTACGATATTTCCAACATGATTATTTATATTCACTTTCGCGGTCACTAACTAAATTTCAACAAAATCCTTGGGATTCCTTGAGAGTTTACTTTGTAGTACTGTTATATTCATTCATGGTTTTGTGGCAGAAATTATCGTTATCGGGTTTCGCGCAACCATCATCGTACCAATTGTTATCGCCTTACCCTTGGCAATCGTGGCCTGTGTAACATCGACTTCGCAAAGTTGGGTTTCGTTAATTGTGCGTATGGCATCATACAACGTTTCGACTAGAATAGTATCAATTACTATTCTGCCACCCTTCTTCAATCGGTCTATGCCCAACCGAATCACTCGAGCTACGTCCGATGAACTCCCACCTACTATAACAGCATCAACCTGAGGTAAAGATGGCAAAACATCCTGCGCAGAGGACAAGATTAATTCAGCCTTCACCCCAAACTTTATGAGATTCTTTTTAGTTAGATCTATTGCAGATTCGTCAATATCTATAGCATATACTTTGCCGACTCGAGCTTGCAAGCAAATCTCTACAGTAATGCTTCCGCTTCCGCATCCAACGTCAATCGCCCAGGAATCCTCTCTTAATCGTAGTTTGCTAATTACAAGCGCACGTATCTCCTCCTTTGTAATTGGCACTTCGCCCGACCTTTCAAATAAGTCATCAGGAATCCCACCAGTACGGTAAGCCCAAAGCAGTGGATTCGCTTTATTTTGGAACAAGGTCTATTTTAACGGTGGCAGGTTCTCATGTAATCCTGTGTAGACAACGATCATGAACATAAGTAGCATGAAAATAAACGGAAATATTCCGTTGGTAGCCAACTTTCGTCTTTGTGGTTTTGGAGTATTCTTTGCCATACGCTTTGCAATTTGATATGATATAATGTATAATATTATCCCTATTAGTATAGTAGTCCCAACAGCTGGCCCTTGACCAGTTCCCGGTGCAATAGCAAAACCTGTGATTATACCTGCGATCACCCCAAGAATAGCTCTCATGTAAAAAACTCTGTCAAGAGGCTCCAATTATATTACTTTTGTCATTAATTTATACCAGGTTTAATTCCTTGCGGTCGTGCTGATTGTTATCCAGTTTATTTTGATTAATATATGCGAAAGTCCCCTCCAATTCAATTGGAACTATCAGGTATAGAACTGAGATATCTCATCGGAGAGATCAATTCAAAGATTACTTCAGAGTATTATGTAAGCAATATTATTGCTGTGACAAGAGATTCTTTTCTTTTCAGGATGCATCACTCTACAGAGCCGGATATTACATTGATGTTATCTATTCGAGGCATATGGCTCACAAGATTCAAGTTCACAAAGGTAGAAGAAAGTGAGCTTATCAATGTCATTAAGCCCGAGGTCGAAAGAACAAAGATCGAATGTATCCAACAATCTGGTACTGAGCGTATTATCACAATAAGGTTTGCGCATTTTGACGGTAAAAAAAGAGTCATTGTGGCTGAACTTTTCGGTGTTGGAAACATTATACTGTGTGACGAAAATATGCAGATTCTTGCTCTACTGAACCCTATTCAGGTTAGACATAGAACTCTGAAGAGGGGACACCAATATTTTCCCCCTCCCACGCGTGGAATCGATGTATTGGATATCACCCTCGAACAGTTACAAAACATGCGAAATAATAGAGATGCAAAGGACTTGGATGTTTTGCGTTGGTTAGGAAGAAATATTTCAATTCCAAAAAAATTTGTGGAAGAAATAATTAGAAGGACCAGTATTTCTACCACAAATGTTGGACAACTGACCGAAGATGACATATTTAGAATTTTTACCGTTATCAAGCAAGTTGCAAATTTGAGCACAGATAATCACCAATCCCTTATAATTTTAGGTGACGATGGAAAAGCACGAGATGTGGTTGCCATTCCCACTCCGACCATTCCTAAGTTGACGCCGATTGCGACGAACATGAGAACAGCCCAGTCCTTTATGGAAGCGGTGGATGAAGTCCTCACCAACGAGATAACAGAAAAGCATGGCAATTTGAAAACTTCTGAAATTGACAAAAGAATAGTTCTTCTAGAACACGACCTGGCAGAACAAAATAAGGCAAAAGAGGAAGTTATTTCGAAAGCTACAGCCATAAGAAAGACAGCCAATGACTTGATGACTATTTCGCGAAACGGGATTACTAATAATGTCGAAGACGATTCAGTAAAAGAATTCCTTGCTGCAAGCTCAGCACTTATCGTTATCGACAAGGGGAGAAAATACCTTGAAGTGCTAGGTGAACGTGTCCCGATAGCGGAATCGAGGTTGGCAAGTATATCATCCCTTTTATTTGTAAGAGCAAAAGAGTTGGAAAGGGGCTGTGTATCGATTGAAGACGCAAAAGCTAAATTGTATGTTCAGCTCGATAAATTAAAAAGCCAAACAATCGCAATCCAGGATAAAATCGTAATCAAAGAGCAGATTACTAAAGAATGGTATGAGCGCTACAGATGGTTTACTACGAATGAAGGTCTGCTTGCAATTGGCGGAAGAGACGCCTCATCAAATTCTGCTATCATTCGAAAGCATCTGACAGACAATGACATCGTATTTCATGCGGAGATACATGGTTCGCCATTCTTCATCCTTAAAGAGGCGAGGCAGGTTAGTGAAATTAGTGCTAGTCTGCTAGAGGTAGCACAGGCTACTGTCTCCTTCAGCCGAGCTTGGAAGGATGGATTGTCCAGTGCCGATGCGTATTGGGTAGAGCCTAGTCAGATAAAGAAAGGAGCTCCGACAGGACAATTTCTTCCGAGAGGATCGTTCGTAATTGAAGGAAGACGTAACTTCATTAAAGGCATCGAAATAAGGCTTGCGGTAGGAATTATATGGTCTTGCTCCCATTATATTCTTGCATGCGGACCTCTTAATTCTATAAGGCAACGATCAATAGTTTATGCACAATTATTGCCTGGTGGAACCGATCCGAATAATGTAGCAAAGAAAATCAAGACTGAGCTAGTTAACGCAGCTTATGCAAACACAAATACCGAAGACGATAAGAATGCCCAGTTAGCAAATTTCATCAAATCAATCAGTATTGCTGATCTTATTCGGACAATTCCTACTGGCCACTCAAAAATTTCTATTACAGAAAAAGGGGAAGGGGACAAAGATTGCTCCAGTATACCGAGAATCGATGAGCAAAGTAATTAAGGCTATGAATGAATTCACTGTCGTGGTAAAGAGAGAGCTCAGACAACATAGAGACGCTAATATGACGACAAGAGTGTTAGTTAGAGATATCATGAACAGTCCTGTGATTTCAGCTGCTCTTACAGATACAGTTAAGGATGTTGCTTTAATAATGAAAGATCAGAAAGTTGGTAGCATTGTAATTAAAGAAGGAGAAAATCCAGTTGGAATTGTTAGCGACTGGGATATAGTTTCAAATGCTGTCGTCAAGGACGTCAAACCAAGTACTTTGAAAGTTTCAGATATCATGCAAGAACTCCATTCCATAGAAGGCGAAGAGGGCGTTACCGAAGCTGCTCGCGTATTACGACAACATAATATCAAACGATTAGGTGTAGTTTATAAGAACAGACTTGTCGGCATTATTTCAGCGTCAGATGTAATTGCGGTTACCCCAGAGCTAGTCGATGTAATTTCTGAAAAAGCAGCAATTGTCAGAGGAGAGACAGGACGCTCCGCTGGATCCGTTTCTGGATATTGCGATGAATGTGGTGAATGGTCTGATCTTTTGCAGTATGCAGATGGGACCTTTACTTGCGAAGAATGTAGGGGCGAGGAAGTTATTAGTTAAATCAAAACCGGCTTTTTTGGTCGATTCGATGCTCGGTAGTGTTGCTCGAAAATTACGTTTTTTTGGTTTCGACACGTTGTATATTGTAAACAGCCCAGATGATGAGATAATAACATTTGGAATAAATCATGACAGATTTATTTTAACTTGTGACAAGGATATGTATAGGAGAATTGTTAAAGCTGGAGCACAAGGGATATTGCTCAAGGGTTCCGATGATCTTGAAGATATTTCACAGACATTTCTCAGTTACGGGACATTGCTAGGTCAATACATACACGTCAATTCTCGATGTTCTATGTGCAACGGATTGTTGGCCGAGAGATCTCATGCTGAAATTGGAGAAAAGATCAATGTCAAAATTATAAACAGACAGAAACAATTTTTTGAGTGTAAAAGATGCAACAAACTCTATTGGGAAGGTAGTCATTATATACGTCTTATGGAACTGTCAAAACGCATAGACAGCCGTATCAAGGAGCGATTCGAATAAAATTATAGTAGCCAATAACTCACTATCAGAAAAAACGTTTTGTTATGAGGGGTCGTTCCTGAGCCCGGATATATAAACTCAAAGAATAGCTCTATGGAAGCCCGATTGCAACCCAGAGCATGCTCGTCTCCCGACAAAAAAAGATGAGGAGCTATTTCTTACCCTTTTTGTTCACAACCCAACGCTCATAAATTTTTATCAATTCATCTACATCCTCTCCGCTTTCCGAATACGAAATTATTACGGCAAATTTTCCCTTGCCATCGTGTCCTCTTGCAAAATAGCCCCAGAACGTGTCTGGGAGTTTAGCGAAGTTAATATTGTTTTTGCTGACGCCAATCAGATTGCTTGCTATCGTATCAATAACCCTGATGGCATCGTCAGCTTCCAACATAAGAGACTCGATCATTAGTGCAACTTATAAAATAGGCGATCAGGAGACTAATTCGTTTATTGTAAGTGCCCTTCCACAGTACCTACATTTCATTATTATATTGTGTTTGTCTATTATATCGATAGTTGATCTGATATTTTCTTCACTATTTGTTACGCAATTCAAATTTGGACAGCTGAATATTCCGACGATGGAATCAGGGAGCTGTATCTTTCGCTTTTCTATTAATTTGTAATCTCTTATTATGTTGATGGTAGCATGAGGTGCGATTAACGCCAGTTTATCAGTCTCATTCTTCTCAAAAAACCTATTTTCTACCTTGATGATATCCTTCTTCTGGTGTTTGTTGCTCGGAACATTTAAAGCCACAGTAATGACATTGCCTTCTTTACCTGTTATATTCAGCGTGCGCAAGACGAGCATTGCACGACCTGATTCAATGTGATCTATCACCGTTCCATCCTTAATTCGTCGAACGAGAAGCTGACTACTATCAGACATAGCCTATCATTTCTTTATTTGCAGGTAATAATAAATGAAATGATTCTGTTCACTCAATATAGCCATCTTATACGGTAGTTGCATAACCCACGACGATGAGGTTGCTGTTTCCACATAGTGCATTGGTAATATAGTTGACACTCCAGTGTTGAACTTTAGCAAGGATAATAGTAAGAATGATAATTGTACATCCGTAAGATTTACTTATTGTTATCCTGACCTAGACCATGTGATGTTCGCATTGCATTTTGAGATAATGCACGAGCATCTAAGATATGATATAGCTATCCTAGATGGATTAAACCTTTCATTCACTATTGATAAGCGATTGCATAGTCTGAAACATCGGTTTTAGTTCAGAGGAAGGTCCACGTATATCGATTCTTGTAGTACCTTGGATAGAAATCTTTGCCATTCTAAACATTAGTCCTCTTTCTGAATATTCCAGTCCGTGAAGTCGATCGAGCCTCTCACTTACAATATCATCTGACCTGAGAAAATGGCCTCTCTGCGCGAACAAAATTATCCTTTTGTCCGTTATCAGCACCTGGTATTTTTTAGCCCCATACCGAACGGAAGAATCGCTGCGAAATTTTACGTTTTCTAAAGGAAGTAAAAAATCCTGGAGCGGCATTGAAAAGTACTCTTGATATTTAGCATAATATATATCGAAAAGAGTTGAAGCTATTTATCAAAATTGCCAATAAATTTAATCTAACTATGTAATGCAATTATCGTGTTGAGCAAAATTTTCATCCTATGAAGCTACGAAAGAGATCGGACCAGGATCTTTTAGCAGTATCTACCGTGAAGCTTTTATTATGATTACCAATTTAATAACATCTTGACTCAGCAACAAAATTTTCTGGGGATAAAAAAAAGGATTGATGATTTGAAAGAGCTGCCAGAAGATCGTCCTGTTATGTTGCTATCGGCGATGTACTTGGGTGAAGAGCAAAAAGTTTACCTGAAGTTTTATGATCTCAATGATCATTCTATCTGCTTTTGGCGTGACAGAACGGATCACAAACCGTACTGTTATACAAAAATGCAATACCTCAATACGGTCGAGAAAATTGTTGAGACAGAAAAAAAATTTACGCTAGAACAGTCGAAGAAACAGGAGTTGATCACCGATAAAGAGATCAATGTAGTTAAAATAATTGCTCCTGATCCTCTTTCAATTGGCGGTACAGATAACAGTATTAGAGAAAAAGTCACTTCATGGGAAGCAGATATAAAATATCATGAGAATTATTTATATGATACAGGACTCATTCCAGGTGCTTATTATATTAGAAAAGGAGAAGTAATTAGCAAATTCGAACACCATATTTCAGACAAGGTGAGATTGGAACTCAATAACTTGTTATGGGATAAAATTAAGGAGGAGGCAGGTGGAATCGGGAGTCAACAATATCAACAGTACATAACGAGCTGGGCCAATCTCCTCAACCAGCCTATTCCTAACCTAAGAAGACTTTCTGTTGATATCGAAGTTGAATCAGAAGAGGGTAGGATTCCCTCACCGCGTGACCATGATAGAACTGTTATTGCTGTGGGATTGGCAGGAAACAATGGATTCAGAAAGGTACTTGTGTTAAATCAAAAGAAAATTCAATATGATATCCCGTTTATTCCGGAAGCAGAGATATGCAACACTGAAAAAGAGCTGTTACAAAAAGCATTTAAAATTATCGATTCATACCCGATTATAATTACCTACAACGGTGACGATTTTGATCTTCCATATCTTTATGCCAGATCACAAGATACAAGGATCGATCCGATTTCAAAACTGGTCATTTCCAAAGATGAAGTACCGATACTAGTCAAAAGGGAGACATTTGTGAAGCGAGGGAATCAAGCGGAACCAGTTCAAACTAGACATGGCTTGCATATTGATCTATTCAGAACCTTTCAGAACAGATCCGTGCAACTATATGCTTTTAGCCACAAATATTCAGAGTTCACTTTGAATGCAATTAGTGAAGCACTTCTTAATGAAGGCAAAATCAAATTTGAAGGTGACATAAGTGATCTCCCAATACAGAGATTAGCGGAATATTGCCTGAAAGACGCAGATCTGACCCTACGGTTGACCACTTTCAACGACAACTTGTTGATAAAACTTCTAGTGGTTATTTGTAGAATTAGCAAATTACCTCTAGATGACATCTCACGTTTCGGTGTTAATCAATGGATAAGAGGGATCTTGTACTTTGAACACCGAAGACGCGGCGCTTTAATCCCACGACGTGCTGAATTACAAGAAAAAGGGACAGCTTCAACTACAGCGATAATTAAAGAGAAAAAATATAGAGGTGGTTTGGTAGTGGAGCCCATACTCGGAATCCATTTTAACGTAGTGGTAGTCGACTTTGCAAGTCTATATCCCAGCATCATAAAAGTTCACAATCTTTCTTACGAAACCGTCAACTGCCCACATACATCTTGTAAAATCGATCCGATACAGCATATTCCTGAAACTACACACTGGATATGCAAGGAAAAGAGAGGAATAACTTCTTTTTTAATAGGTTCCTTGAGGGACCTGAGAGTAAATTATTACAAACAATTATCCAAAGATAAAACACTTAGTTATGAAGAACGTCAACTTTACGGAGTAGTTAGCCAGGCGATTAAGGTGATTCTTAATGCTACCTATGGAGTGATGGGGGCTGAAATATTTCCGTTATACTGTTTGCCTATCGCTGATGCGACCGCAGCTATTGGAAGAACTACCATTGCACGGACAATAGAGAAATGCAAACAAATAGGTATAGAGGTGATTTATGGAGATACTGACTCACTTTTTTTGAAAAATCCCTCTAACAAACGTGTGGACGAAATTGCTGCCTGGGCTAGGAAGGTTCTTGGCGTGGACCTAGAAATAGACAAGCAATATCGTTATGTTGTATTTAGCGATCTGAAGAAAAACTATCTGGGCGTCCTTGCCGACGGAACGGTAGATGTCAAAGGCCTAACAGGAAAGAAATCCCATACTCCTCCGTTTATACGAAAAGCATTCTACAATATCTTGAATATATTGAGCAAAGTAAATTCCGAAAACGACTTCGAATCCGCTAAACAAAAAATTAAAACAATCATTCAAGAAAACGCACATAATTTAGAACAAAGGAAAATACTACTTGAAGAGCTTACTTTCAATGTAATGATAAATAAATCTCCAGATAAGTATGGTAAGGCCATAGGGACAAATAGGGCCATGTCATTAGAGGGCAGAGATACAGAGATAGGAATTTTCAAAGGCTTGCCACAACACATCAAGGCAGCCAAGTTGCTTGTAGATCTAGGCAGGGAGGTAAAAGCCGGAGACATTGTATCCTATGTAAAAACAAAAACCGGTGACGGGGTCAAACCTGTGGAACTCGCGAGTCCCGAAGAGGTGGATATAGAAAAATACTTAGACGCCATGGAATCAACGTTTGATCAGCTCCTTTCGTCTCTAAACTTCAATTTCAAATCACTCTTAGGCAAGCCACGACAGTCGAACCTAGATGAGCTATTTTGGAGATAATTTATATTCTCACTGCTGTGCAATTAAACAAAATGGGCTTCCTAATGACTATCGAGGATCTACATGGTCAGTCATGCAATTAATTGCATATCCAGCCCGATCTATGCCACGGCAATTTGTCTGTATCTGATTCGAGTTCATGGCCTATTCAGGTCAGCAGTCTCGCTAGTGATAGTATTGAGAACTATACGTGCCACAAAATAAGAAATTTAATGAAGACCATCTGGATAAGTTATTTATTGAAAAGAACCCTCGACATTCTCTCGCCACTATTCATTCCTCCAGAAAGAACTAAAGGAAGATACAGCTTCGCAGATATACCCGTTAAAGTTTCATTCGAAAAATCGAATGTTGTATTCTATGGCGTACCAATCGATATCTCAACCAGTTTTGGAAGAGGGACATTAAGGGGGCCGGAAGCAATTAGGTTCACCTCGGCACGCCAGATTGAAACTTTCTTGTTGGATGAAGGTCTAGATATCTATGAACTGGCCAGGATATACGATATAGGAGATCTGAAAATACCTCAATCTGTTAAATATCTTAGACGAAATCCTAATAAGGTTGCGTCCAATCTAGCATATATAGGTAACAAGATTCATAAAATAACTTCCCTAATCCAAGGAGCAGATAAGGTACCGGTGCTGATGGGTGGTGAACATACCCTATCTTATTATACTCTTAAGGCCTTATCTGATAAAAAACCATTGGTAATTCACTTCGATGCCCACAGGGATATGAAACCCGAATATGAAGGAATGAAGATGTGCCATACCACTCCCTTTTACCATATTATAAATGATGGATATATTCCGGGAAAGAATATAATCCAGATCGGAATACGTCAGACTGATCGAGAAGAAAATGAGATAGCTAAAAAAAATCAGATTATGACATTTGACGCCTGGGAAGTACATGATAAAATTGATAATCTATTAAGATATATTCGAAAAGCAACATACAAAGCAAATATCTACATATCGTTTGATATAGACGTTTACGATTTACCCTACGTTCCATGCACAGGAACACCAGAACCATTCGGGCTCGATCCTTTTGAAGTTGTGAAAATTATTAAGAATATTTGCTCATCTGCAAAACTCGTAGGCGTCGATATCGTTGAAGTGGGATTGAGAAATGGTGATTATCGTGAAGGTACAGTGGCGTCACAAACTTTGCTCCGTATACTTTCAAAACTCATCCCTAGACAAAATCTCGTTAGTACCAAATGAAACCGGAATTAAATCTAGAAAGTTCACTCGCATGCTTGTGTATAGTATCGGTACGAACTCAGGTCTTCTGCAGGCAGGCGATTCCGCATTAAGTGCCCACTTTCCATTATCAACTAAACCATGATTTGTGGTCGGTTTGAAAGATATGCTGGAAGATTTAGAGGAAGATAAGGTCTCCCATTTATGAACGACCTTATTTCATCAATAAGCTGATCTAACGTCATCTCACGTTGTTTTCCTTGATTCCGATCGCGAACAACTAACCGTCCGGTCTGGGTCTCTATTTCTCCTATTACAATGGTATAGTGGATCCATTCGGTTTCAGATTGTCTAATCTTATTTGCAACAGACTCATTTCGGTCATCTATATCTGTCCTGACATTCCGCGCTGAAAGGAAGGTATAGATTTTTCTAGACATATCTAGTTGCAGCGTGCTCACGGGAATGATACGCACTTGGGTATGGGCAAGCCAAAGGGGTAGTGACGGTTTACCACCCTCTCTCAGAACCCTTGCGCAATTCTCTAGTAATGCGAACATTACTCTCTCAACTGCGCCAGAAGGAGAGTTGTGCAATATAATAGGGTTTTTCTTCTTGCCATTATCGTCAACAAATTCGATTCCATAACGGCGACCATTCTCGACATCTATCTGGTCAGTAGAGAGTGCTGATGCTTTTCCGGTACCGTCGATATAATTGAACTCCCACTTTAGAATAAAATAAAATGACCTATCCTTCCAAATCTCTACTAAAACTGGTCTCCCGAACATGCCTATGATTTTATTTATAAAGGTCTGGTTTTCATTATAGAAATCCTCAGTAAACCGTATTGCCATTTCTAAGTCGTTTCTCGTAGAAATCCCCAATGCATTGATCACCGTGGTAGACAATTCAAATCGCCGAAGTAATTCTTCTTTTACCTGTTCCATATCACCACAGAAGGCGTGACAGTCAGGCATACTGAAAGCCCTAAGCCGACGTAGACCGGAGAGCTCCCCACTTTTCTCCCTTCTAAAGCTGTAGCGAGTAAGCTCGTACAGCCTTAATGGCAGATGTTTATATGATAACTGAAAGTCTTTGGCCATCAAAAATTGGCCAAAGCATGCAGCAAATCTCAAGAAGAGTTCCTTATTGTTATCACTTCTGATGTTATACTGACGTGCAGGAAAGCGATTGAAATAACTTTCAAGAGACGGGTGCCTGGAATCATACATTATGGGTGTTTCAACTTCTATACCCCCATATTCTAACACCCGCTGAGTAACGTATTGCTCTATTAGCGATTTCATCAATTTTCCCTTTGGATAGTAACGAAGATTCCCTGCGTCTGAAGCAGGTTCATAATCCGCAATTGCCATCCTTTTCATTAATTTGACATGAGCCGGATGTTCTTCAGTCGACCTGTTCTTGACCATTTCGTAGTCAGCTAGACTACGCAGATTTTTGTCTCTGGTTTTGAATTTGTAATCTTCTATAGATGACAGCCTTCCGTCGGGTTCCAAGATGTACCAATTCGATACTAATTTTTCTTCCTCTCCAAGTGCAGACGACACCTTCGGTTCCCTAGAAAAAGCGGAATGGCTAACACGATCGCCTCTGTTTGCAGCAACTGGCGCAATGGTCGAGTGTTGTGTTATTACTCTATAATTTTCTGCCAGTGGATGTCCTTTCACCTTGATCTCAAAAGCCTTGGTCCATCCGAAGGGAGCTCTATGAACGTCCAACCATCGCTCCTTCGCAAACTTCTCGATCAACATGATAACTTTGAGAGCGTGCTCGGCCGAAGCTAGATCAGATGTCAGATGCGCATAAGGATAAATGAGTAATCTTTTAGCTTTCACTGCCGCCAGATAGTTCCCGATTTCATTGATTGCAGCCCTCGCAAAGGTCTCATCATCACCATTCTCTATAGCAACAAGAGTAACGACAAGATCTTCCAATCGGACTTTGTTACTCGAGATATTTGCTTCCGCTTCTTCGATTTCTTTTGCTATGGGTTGATACTCTACGAAATCAGAATGAAGCTGAAGCAGACGCATTGTTAGCAGAGTATATTCAGAGAGGAAATAAAGGTTTTTTCAAGGCCTTATTGCCATCGAGCCCTCTCGTTTTCACGATCTTCTTTTGTAGCTTTTTTCCAATCTTTGTAATGCGTTTTACAAAGGTATACACGTTTGGCCGAATCGACAACTAGATCTGATGCCATCCGTGCCTTGCTTCCGCTCATTGAGCGTTGGGCGGATTGCTCGCAACCTTGAACGCTACAATTTACTCCCTTGTCCACCCTACCCATGTACGTCAGGAACAGACGGTGCAACTATAAAAGGTAATCGACCCCAATGTTATAACTGACACCGAACAACTGAGGACGATAATCGAGTAACAGGCTGTCAAAGTAAATAACAACCTTATGCCATATTTTGAAATTGGGTTAACATTAACAGATATTAACAGCTTGGTTTAGTAAACAAAATATGTCTTTTGTACGCATAGAAATTAAGCCTGTTGTTGGTAGGGTACAAATTTGGGTTTTGATTGTCGCCAAAAGCTGAGATTTGGAGACGAGCTTAATGTACATATTCAAATAACATTTTTCTCAACATTGATTGTTGAGCTCCTAGATTACACAAGATTCGTGAGAGGATAATGAAGAAAAAGAAAAAAAATAGAAGATGGGACGCAATCCTAGTGAGTATTGGAATGACGATAGGTTTCTCCATTATTGTCATGAAAATTACAGGCTATTGGCCATGTCATTTGTTGAGCATGATGCACATCCAACAGCTCTCTTGCGATAAGTCTATAACGGAAAACCTGTCTTCGATAACAAATTGGCTCCAACATGTATTGTTTCCTCGCTTCTCAGTACAAATTCTTCAAAGTACCTAATGACTGTAACCTCGGAAATTGTTGGTAACGTAATCTGCTTCCCTTCGATGATGTCTAGCAAAAGTGCAGGAAAGTTGGCTCCAGCCAAGGTTGTAAAAATAGTTCCCCCTCCCATTCTTGGATTTACCTCTATCAGCTTAAGTCTGCCCTCTCCAGACTCTTTCATCTGCATACAGCAGGGACCCCTAATTCCAATATATTCTGCAATTTTCATGCAATCAATTTCCAATGATGAATCTCTTAGCACTCTACCTTTTGTAGAAATACCAGCTCTTGTCTGCATTCGGATCCTAGGTACAGCCATTAACGGTTTCCCATTCAGATCAGAAAGTACATCTACTGTATATTCTGTACCCGGTAGATATTCTTGAAATACTAGATCGTCGCGTTTAGATATTATGTATCTAAGATCAGATTCATCATCGATTTTAACTATGCCGCGGCTCCCTTTCCCAAACCGAGGTTTAGCAAGTACAGGAAAGCTTTCTATCTTATCTGGCTTCGCAGTAGTAAATGGAAGAACAAACCTATTACAAAGTGTTTGAAACGTTAACATTTTGTCACGACAAATTTCTAGCTTGTCCCTGTCGCTTACAATTGCTTCAGCTCCTATCTCTGCAAGTTGTTTTCGGTTTTCACTATATGGGTAAATATCGAAGCCTGATGACGGCATCAGAACTTCAACTTGATACATCTTTACTATTCTGAACAACCTATCAACGAAAGAGTGGTCGTCGGCTTCAGGAATTACCTCATTTGCGTCGGCCATGAAAAAACCAGCAGACAGGGAACTGGAGTCAGTAGCAAGAATTTTCCCTGCAAAACCAGCCATCCTCAAAGACTTAATAGTGTTTATTCCGGCAGGAGCTGCGGCACCCGGAACTAGGACTGTCGACGTCATGAACCTAGGCAAATGGTATAGTCGTATAAAGAATATAACTTATAAGCATTTATACAAAAGTCTTCCGTTTTAACTGGTTAATATTTTTTATACAAAGCTCACTAATGTATGCTATGAACCTACGAGAAGATTACCATATTCACAGCAATTATAATGATCATTCATCATCTGATCTTACGATCGCAAACGTAGTAAGACGTGCAGAGGAGTTGAACTTACAGACTATTGCTTTTACAGAACACGTCAGAAAGACTTCAAGATGGCTCCCTGAATATTTGCGTGAGATAGAATCGCTCAGTAAGGATAGTCCAGTAAGAATAATACCAGGATTCGAGGCGAAAATCCTAGCAGATGGTTCCATTAACTGTTCTGAAGAATACAGCAAAGATTACTTTTTGATAGCAAGTTTTCATACTTTGTATAATGACAAAAATGTATGGTTAAATGCATTAACAAATGCTATCAAGAATCCTAATGTAGATGTTATAGGGCACATAGCACCAGAACCTACGTTTAGAATGGAATTATGGGAAGTTCAAGACCTGGCTTCTTTAATAGTTAAAAATAAAAAAATAATTGAAATAAACGCTAAGTATCACAGACCACCACGTGAGTGGATAGTTCTTTTCATGCGAATGGGAGTAAAATTCCATCTAGGTAGCGATGCCCATCGTCTGGAAGAAATAGGTCAATTCGCAAAAATTTCAGATTTAGTCTCACTGGTCTTAAATCATAATCCGCGTTAGATGTGATTAAGGCCTGGAAGTAACCTCAAAAATAAAGACAAGGCCTTGATACGACCAAATCTTATCAAGACAAAATGGCCATCCTGCGAAAAGATTATAATTTCCTATCAGACTGATTAACATAGAATGTTGGTTGCAGATTGTACGAGATTCGGCATGGTGATTTATATAGATGTCGGAGTTGTACATGGTAGTGGGAGATCCATTGGCGGCAGCTGTGGGAAGCACACTGCAAGTGAGATCACTTTTCTCAAAATATAAAAATGTAGTAGAATCAACAATCTCTGATTATATATCTTCCATACCAGAAAATCTCTCAGAAGCAGTCGATCAAATATTGAAACACAAGGTTGATGCTGCTAATGATTTCATTATGAATAATCGATACAAGTTGCAAATATTGATCGAGAGGTTTCATAGTGATGCTGGGACAATGACTCCAGGCGTCATTAACAAGTTAAAATTATTAATCGATCCAAAAACACAAATTTTTGTATCGATTCATCAACCGAACTTATTTGCATACGGGGGTGTGTTCAAAAAAATTGTGCTTCTCCAAACACTAGTGAGAGAACTTGAAGAACGCAATTCCGTTAATAAATTTGTTAATTTTTTTCTTATAGTAGATCATGACTTTATGGACGACACATATATACGTCAAGCAGAGCTTCCAAGTATTAGGCATTACAATGGCAGGTTGGAACTGCGGATGCCCGTTAGCGAATCGAAAAGATGGCAACTAGTATGCAATATGCCATTGCCTGGACGAACAATCCTGGATCATTGGAGAATCCAGATTTATTCTTGGATTAAAAATTCACTTTCATCGATATGTTCGAAACCAGATAAATCTACAATTTTGGATAATTTTGAACATTTTTGGCTGAAAGTCGAAGAGTCGTACTCAAGATCCGGATCGTATTCAGATTTTAATTCTTTTTTAATTTCCCAGCTGGTTAATGTAGAATGGGGTTATGATACGTTGTTTGTAAGACTATCAGATATGTCTACGGTTTTTGAAGATGGCTTCAGGTATTTGATTTCTAATTTTACGAAATATTCAGATGCATTGAGTAAAACCGAAAATATGTTCTTACGTTGTGGAATAGATACAGGAGTCAGCTCGACTTCATATCTGAACGCACCCTTGTGGTTGCATTGCCAGTGCGGAAGCAAGGCTTCAGCAAGACTAAACAGTGACCAAGAGGGTCCCATATTACTGGCAGGGACCTGCATGTCATGCAAAAAAGTTATTGAATTAATCATAGGCAATCGACATAATGAGTTGACTATATCAAAGGATAGGCTTCAATGTCTATCTCCTCGAGCAATACCAATACTTCTATTGCTTTCACGTGATCTCGGAATCACTTGCTATGCTTCGGGAACTGGTGGTAGTATAGGGTACGCAATGGTAGGAGCCATAGCCTTCAAGGAATTATCCATTAAAATGCCTCTAACCATAATTTGGGCTGCCACAGATGTGTATCATGGACTAGGTCAAGCAGAAGCTCTAGAACTCCTTCCGTTATCAAAAGAAGCAGATATCGCTACTTATGTGGAGGTACTAAAACAAAGAAATTTAGACTATAAGAATAAAATAGATCCTTTGATAGCAGAGCGAACCCATCTAATAAGGACTGGCGAATCAATCGAATCGGTACTATCAAATTTGTTTAGCTTGAAGCAAGAACAACGAAGGATACGTCATCTTATAAAAGTTGCAGAGAAGGTAAAAAATGCAATCGAAACAAAACCATCCATTATAGACTACGCAATCAATTTCGGCGTGGTCAATACGGAAATGTTGTGGCGGCGAAATCTTTTAAAAAATGATAGTTTAGCAGCATCATTATTTATGTCGCTATAACCGATGACATTTTGGTGAATAAGATAATACATAGATTGTGTCTCCTGACATGAATGCAAAAGTCCTGGTTACTGCCGTAGGAGGGATTGTTGCGCAGGGAATAATCAAATCATTGAAACTAGCTAACTTGTCGGATAGTGGCCTAGTAAAATATAGGATCATCGCTACCGATATGAACGCTCAGGCGCCGGGATTATACAGATGTCATAATGGTTTTTTGCTACCATCGGCTAACTCTACAGATTATATTGAGAGTATTGTGAAAATTGCGAGAGACGAAGACATAGATGCGATCTACGTCGGATCGGATGAAGAGTTATTAATAATTGGTAAATCAATGAAGCGAATTGAAAGCGAAAGCAGAGCGAAAGTGCTGTCGAGTCCAATAGAAGTATTAACGACTGGTAGAGATAAATGGAAAACCTATCTCTTCCTCAAACGAAACAACCTCCCTGTCCCTGGATCTGCTTTACCTGTGGATGCGGAAAAATTCGTGAAGGAGTTTGACTATCCCATCGTTGTAAAACCAAGGGAAGGATATGGTTCGCTGTTTTTTTATCTGGTTCGCTGTAAATCTGAAATGAAACAAGCAATTTCAAATATACAGAAAGCGGGTTGGCACGCTCTGCTCCAAGAGTACATAAACGGGAATAATATCGAGTATACTTCAGGAGTTACAGTTGATAGGTTTGGAAAATATGTAATGTCATCTGTATCAATCCAAAAAACGATAAAGAACGGACAGACTTATAAAGCATTTATTGACGATTATAGAGAAGTTCGGAGATCATCAGAAGAGGCAGCTATCAAGTTAGGAGGAAGAGGGTCGATAAACATACAGGCCAAGCTTGTAAGAAATAAACCCAAGATATTTGAAATCAATCCGCGTTTTTCCGCAACTTGTCCTATGCGTTCCGCGGCAGGAATAAACGAGCCGGACATAGTGTTCCGTAACTCTGTTCTGGGTGAAGAAATCAAACTCAAAAGATATCGTAGGTTAGTCTGCATGAGATATTGGAATGAGGTTTATACCGATTTTCCTACATATGAAAAAGCAAGGAGTACAGGTAGAGTTGGAAATAACAACTCATTTACACTGAATTATTTTTGAAAATTCAAATAATTTTGTTTTGAAATCGGCCATGGCTATGTGACAGCTTGCTACCACTTGGAGACTCTGATTACTTCAAAGGCCTCAGCATATTTTGTATTATTTTGGTATCCCCTATATGCACATCTTCCCACTATTGCGTCAATCCAAAGATGACCGCAGCGATTTTTTTGTGAGTCAAAACAATCAAGGGCACTTGTCTTAATATCCAACGTCGAGCTAATATCGACATATAACTGAGGACGAAAGGCATTTTCAGTTATGCCTCCAGGTATAGTTGTTTCATACATAAACAAATTACTAAGATCACGCGAAGCCGCTATCACTGCTTTGGTGAGTGCTTGATGATCCTGATGAGAATCTCCTATCCATTGGGTAAAAACGACGTCTGGTTTGTGTCTGTTGATAATTTCATCTACTCTCGTTACGAAGCGTCTGCCAAACGTGATTTCGTCAGGAGCTAAATCCAAAAATTCTGGACTTTTGCATCCCATCACTTTTGCTGACATTATTGCTTCATTCCGCCTTTCCTCCTTCTTGTCTGTCTTAGCAAAGTTAGGCAAGGTAGCTACTACTAGATTTACGTCATATCCCAAAGCACCTAGTTTTGCTATCGTTCCCCCCATGCCGATCTCTATATCATCCGGGTGCGCACCGAAGGCTACTATCGATTCTGTCATACTGACAAGCTTGACCTCGATTAATAAAATCCAGCTTTTTGAGTATCGTCTATTGTCGTTATCTGGGTACCAATACTGCTATTCGTATCATCATTATTAGCTACACGTCTGTTTCGTCTAGATCTTCGGTAATGCTCATCCACTTCCATAGCTGATGTAAGTATTTTGCTTCTTATAGATTTTGATGATTGCAGAAACATCTTTGTATCTTTTGGCAGGCAGTGTCCTCCTATTCCTTC
>JBAVTY010000786.1:0-5946 GCA_049696495.1 Candidatus Nitrosopolaris sp. | reverse complement strand
CTCCTGGGTTGTTGTATCCTCCTGGGTTGTTGTATCCTCCTGGGTTGTTGTATCCTCCTGGGTTGTTGTATCCTCCTGGGTTGTTGTATCCTCCTGGGTTGTTGTATCCTCCGTGACCGCCAAATCCTCCGCGACCGCCAAATCCTCCGTGACCGCCAAATCCTCCGTGACCGCCAAATCCTCCCCGTTGTGCGAAAGCCTCTGGCGACATTGCAAACCCGATTATCGTCGATGCTATTGCTACTAAGACAGGTGCAATTACTAGTGGTCGATGGTTCATTTCTAAGTTAGATAATTTTTATAAACTATATTTAAGATGCTTCACAGCAACTGCTAAGAATATAGGAGAAATTCTCGATATATTCAAACTCTGATATATTGATTAGAAAGATTATAGTGATAATTTCACTCCCTTTGATAATGAGGATAATACATTTAGCAATGCAAAGATCCTTTACCTATTATGAATAACGTATAGACTCAGAGACCATATTCAATCTAGAGTATGCACGGTAATAATTTAAGTGTAAACAGATTCATACAATACAAGAAATTAGCCTCCAGGAGAGGATAGAGGTAGATAACTCGCATATCGGTAGATTTCCTCTAGGATGTCTGAATCAGAGGTAACGGAAAAATTCGTCCATTTATTTCATGTGAGTAACCAACGCCGAGCAAAGAACGTCTTTCAGGCATATTATATAATTGGCACTATTAATTGTGGATTAATCTATTTTCTGTGTCGATATGAATCTATTTTTCAGACGCTTAAGCATTGCTGCGATTTGAGTACACCTCGAATTCTTCCTTCCTATTTGGTTCAGTACAGATCCTAAGAGTCTCTGATTCACGAACGACTGAGTGTAATATGTTCCCACTGACAAGGCTCCGAATCACAAGCGTATATGGATAAATTATTAACTTGTTCTCCTAATTTTTTACTAGGTGCCTTGTATATGATTATGCAGGATAATGCATACTTTACAACATTAATATCATTGTTTGAGTCAATGAACCACACGAGGGGAACATACATCAAGATGACTAGTGCAGATCGTATAAAGCTGATAATTGGAATTCTACAAACTGCGAAAAAGGTTAGTAAATTTTTACCCATCATAGTTTTTTCATATTCGGGATTGACACTTTTTTTTGCTGTTATAGATTTTTTTGAACACAATATTGTAGCGGGAATAATTCTTTCGATATTAGCAGCATTCGGTATATTTCTAGCGATGCGGATATTCCAGACAAGAAGAAGAGGAAGAAATCGAAAATACGAAAAATACAGAAATACGGGCACCAAATGAGGATGTCTAATAGGGTCTATCTAACATCAGAGAATCTGACATGATTATCTATATGATGAAATTTCATATGCGAAATGGTGTTGGACGATCGTCGTCGAGAAATGTTCCATCTTAGGCTAGAATATTTAATGACAGAATTGGGAATGAATTTACCAGCGGGTTTCGATCTTTCGTTATGTTATTCTTTGAGAAAGACATAACAGAACTAGATTATACTGAATTGATTCACGCATCTATTTAGAAGATTTGAATTCAGCTGCAAAACTCTGAACTGATCGCAGTGTTTCCTTAACAGATATAATCAGTTCTTTAAGATTTTGTTCAGAATTAATAGAATTCATTTTACTTCTAATAGAATTTGTTGTATTCTTTGCTTCGTCAATAATACCTGTTTCCGCTAATTGGTTAGAAATATTTTTCATTCTATTTCTAGCGTCCTGCATGGATTTGAAAGACAAACGCATATTTTCCATATTATCAACCATTTGTGGATGTTCCAAGGATTCCTTAATCCCTTGCGCAGCTACTGTAATTTCCTTGATTATGTCAAGTGATTCTGTCATTTCAGGCGATCCGAATTCAGTAATTAACCCCACAGCATCTGAAGATATTTTCTTAATGTCCTTAAACATCATTTGTTATTCATTCACTAAGACGTTCATTATCGATATATTGCTATTTCCCACCGATTAGAGATACGGCATCCCTTTTCCTTAATTTCTACGATACGGTGTACATGGTACGGTCATAACCTTAAACCGTCCTAGATCATGAAGAGATGGGGATCCAGTCTCAATTTGACTAGAAATGTCTTCCATTTCAACATCTCGGTCGAAAGTACAAAAACCAGGGTAAACTATTACCTACCTTAAACGGTACTCCGTTTGCAACGGTACTGTTTAATTATTTTGTAGTGTAATATAGACCGAGATATAATAACAACAAGAATTCTTTGGTACTCAAGGTCACATGTATACGTAGGTCTATGTTTAGTATGGCTTGCTTGCTGCTTTAAATATTAGATTAAGTTCTTGTGGTCTAATTCCGTTTATTCAACCAGAAAATAATTGATCCTCTTATTTCTTCACGATTCAATAGAACTAGGATTGTTGTATCAGATTAAATGCTGTCAATGCTCAATCTTCATACAATTATCCTGATACGAATAGCCGAGCCTCTCATAGAATGACATGTTCTCATCTGAGCAATCTAGTACGGTTTTTACACATCCCATTATCGCGGCTTGCTCGGTCGCATAGTTTACATGGTATCCTGCCCTTACTGAGACATCTTCAATATGCCCCACTCTTCTTCCGCCGAAGATGAATTTTGGTTCAACAATGAGAGTTGTCGTGCCAATGACCAAACCGTGGTTATCTCCAGTAGTTTGAATAACTGCAACGAATATCTTATGCAGTGGGTTTGATTTTATTTCCTTCAGTATAGCTTTGGCTACAGGTGTACGAAGGCCTTTAACCGGAAAGTTAGCTAATGTTTCTAACAGTCTACCTTTGTCAATGTCTATCTCTTTTATCTCTCGTATTTCATAGTCTATAGATGGCGATACACCTACGTGGCCATCATTTTTGTTATTCATATATGCTTCATTATTATAAAATCTAGACTCCTACATCCTAACACTGAATTTCTTAAACCTAGCCGTGGATGTTAAGAGAAAAGCTACATGCTGCCTTAGTAGGAGAGGCAATACCGATACATACTGCTTGATTATCAACAACGATTTTTGTTGATTGCTGCACTGTATGAGATACACCATTGCTGTTTGTAGCTGTCGTATTTATCGCGCTAGCTAGTTCTGTTGCAATAAGCTTTTTTGTCATATCTATACCTTGTGTCGTGTCTATTCTCGTATTATCTAGTTGGTTTATGATTCTTGCGTTGACATTTACTGGGATGGAGCTTTTGACACTACCTTTTGCTAAGTATATTGCATTAACGATATTACCTAAAATTGCTTTCTTTATAACAGGTTCTTCTTGTTTTATTACATTAAAGTTATTCCCTTGTATTGAATTTGTAGAATGCATGATTATTGTAGCATTATTAAAACTATGAGAGGGAAAAGAATTAGAGATGCTGGAAGTGTCTGCCTGAGCAATGATATTGGCTCGAGGATATAATGCGAGCAATATACAATACATCAGTACTAGTGCAAAAATTAGATATTTAGCCATTCAATATCGATTTATTGCTTTTCCTTTCAAATAAACCGAATTAGACAATATGATTAAACATTCGTGTAAAGTATAATTGATACGAATATCTAGAATAACAGTCTCCTTTCTAGAAAACTCTAACTTTTCTTGTATCTAATTCAGTTTTTCTTAGTATTTAAACTTACTTATTAAATTAATTTTGATCTAGACCTCTTAGCCAAACAAGAACTACGACTATTAATGCAGGTATGACAGAAAGGATAGTCCAAAATAACAAGAAAATGTTGAATCAGGCTTTAGAATAAAGAGATAGAGAAATTGATAATAACGGTTACACTATCAAATCTACTAGAAAGCGTGGTGAAACCATTTCCGACGAGTTATAGGAACTGGTATTTTCTGAAATCAAGAGTATGAATACGTATTATTTGACGTACTTTACTGGTTGCAATACGGTCATTATCCCGACGAATAAACATGCATCAGTGGGAGTTTGCTCTAATAAGTCAAGTGTCATAGCAAATGTCATTTTAGCACCATCTTCCAAATTGCTTGTCAAGATACTCGGATACCCGGTCTTTTAGTTCTTCAATGTATTGATAGAACCTATTTGCACATACGTCTGACTTTATCTGTCAATCATACGAAGGTACTACCACGGAATTACTTTCTTATGAATTAAATTCAAATATTTGCTTTCATATTATAATTCCGCAATTCAAAAGTGACATGTATAAACTAGTCCAGATTTATGATGAAGCTAGATATGATCTTCGTACCTTGTTAAGATTACACAAAATAGTAAAAGACCGAGGAATGGTAGTAAGGGAATCAAAGCAATTTCTTCGATGGACAGGGGGAGAAGATGAACAACTTGAGAATAACGTGACGTCAAAGGCAAGGATCCATTACATAAACAATGATTTATTGTATTGTAACGGCTGTTATGCAGGATACTGCGACTATATGCTACCACTGTGTTACCCCTCTCATACGTGTAACAAGTACAATCCTATCAAGCCAATAGGCTATCCTCCAAAGGTAATACCTCCTATAGAACCTCCGATAGAAAACTCGACTAGATTAATATATGACAACTACTATGGAGCAGGATACGTTCAAGGAAAAGAGAATGCAATTCTTGTAGTGACTACTATTATTACTTACAAACATCAGAAAAACAGAGCAGCAACTACTTTCTGTTCTGAAGCAGCACATGATTAGCATACTTCATCTCGTGTCGCTATGGTTTTGTTTTCTACGGATAGACAGCTACAATTACCTTGAGCACACCAAGTCTCGAACCACTTTGTTATTTTTTTGCTACATTTGGTACAGTAAGTAAGTCCCATTTGCCACAAACATCCCATACTATACTATACAACTATTCACATCTGATGCGTCCACTATTATGGCGATATATTTTCCTTCGCAGTTGTCTTCGAGGATTTCGAATTTGCCACCTCTTTTGTGTGTAATTTTTGCCTCTATTTTGAGTCGGTCTATAGATAGAACAGACCAGCAAGAGCGTCTTTCCACTGCTTTACTGAAATTATTAATGTTATCACTTAATTCATCCGCACTTTTGTACCTGCCAAATCTGATGGAAATAGTACTCATTACTTGTCTTATCAACTGTAATAAGCAGTTAGTTGATGGGTTTAAACTGTATGACATTAATATTAAACATTTAGAAACGAATATGGTAAATTCGCTAACAAATTGAAATGTAGCTTAATTGATACGGGATCTTCCTTGTCAACCGTAAATCCACTACAATAGGCTGTTTGACCGCAGCCCTAGCAACAATATTTATTGCTGCCACATAATCAGCCATACCCTCATATCCACGTTGCAGACGTTCAAATAGGAATACTTGTAGTATCGCGCGGTAGAGATATATCTGGAGTATGATGCGGTAATATAAAATGACTGCAACGGATGGTCCAATGTACTTGATCAGCGACGCTAGCCCTCACCTTTCCAGTAGAAAGATCCTCGAATAGCTTACGGAGATATTGACGTGTATCGGATGTCAAAAGATGGACAAATGGTACCTTCAACGAATTCGGTTGGTGGACACCAGCCAGTGTTACTGCACGTTTTCATCATACCCCTTGAGAACGAGTATGATGAAAAGGCAATCTCTGCAATCCACCTTCTTCCTGTATCCTTAAGCTGCTTCCATCTTTCATACTCTAACTTTCTGATTAGCAAAACTTCATCTCTTCGTAATGGACATCTTTTTGTTTTAATAAACGCATTCTTTCTTATTTGAATAGCAGGTTCTATATTCAGATTGTCTAACAAGTTAAAACTGCGTCGATTGTCATGAGCCTTGTCTGCATATACCTTATCAATATCATATCCCTTGGATACCTCTCTTATTATAGGACTAAACTTTTTGGAATCATGAACATTACCTTTAGTTACTCTGAATGAGACTATCTTCTCTGATT
>JBAVTY010000785.1:0-1627 GCA_049696495.1 Candidatus Nitrosopolaris sp. | reverse complement strand
ATAAATATTGTAACAATTTGCATATGTACGCACACAAAATAGGCGTTATTTCCCTTAGTGTCATAGGGGTTGCAGCGGTGTTAATGGTGGTTACAGCACCAACATTCCAGAACCAGCAAGCATTAGCAGTCAGCCAGCCAGTGGTTAAGAAAGTTAGTGTAAAAGATCCTCCTAGCAAAGTTAAGAAAGATCCTCCTAGGAAAAGATTCGTCAGGCAGTGCAGGAGGGCCCACAATGGGAGGATTGTTTGTCGCTTGGTACCAGTATTCCGCAGGGGACCAGGACCGATAACTACTTTATAACCACTACTTTATTTTTTGTATTTTTATAGTTACGTAAAGTAATACACTGGTAACCTAGTATAATGAATAGCATTATACTAAGGCCTGAAGATTCTAGAGATCAAGTTTTAGGTCCTACATGGTTATCTATTAGACATCTACATCGTTGTTTGAACAGGTATCACCTCGCTTCTTCTCTCTAGCCTCAAGATATGAGGCATAACATTTGTGACAGAGATCGTAATTTCTGTTAGCCAGCGTAGGTGTAGTTCCGCATATGCGACATATTCTAATCTGTCCAGCCCACACCGTCTTTATTATCTGTCCGCCTGTTTTATCTTTTGGTTTCCCTCATCGATTACTTCTCTCTGTCTGAACCGCGATAGTGAGATAGTCATGCGCGGATTAAAACGGACAGGTACAGTCCTTCTAACAGGCTATCAATTATATCACAATTATTTCAGGCCACATGAAGCAGTGAAAGGAAAGACACCCGCTGAGAAATGTGGAATTATTATTGAAGGTGAAAATAAGTGGAAGACTGTGATTGAGAATGCTTCGAGAAAATAAGTCAAATCAGAAGTAATTTAGCCAACCCTTGGGCGGACACAACTTACACTTACCCTTTATGTCTGCGCCTTCTTGGAAAATGGTTTTGTATAGTATGGGAATCGATCGTCCTATTCCGCTTACTATGCCTGTCGTCATAGTATCACTTAGGCCAAATGGATTACCGATAGAATTTCCACCATTAAATCCCTAGTTGTAATAATACGAATGTGCGTTTGATATGGGACCGATGCAAAAATGATGATGGGTTTCCTAATTAGAAATCCTCGTTGGACGGTATTAATAAATTACCAAGACGTGATATCATATTTGAATGAACTGTGATAAGTGCAAGAGGAAAGGTCCAGCAATCACAAAGAAATGGTTCAAAATAGGGGGATATAATCTATGTATTAGATGTAGGATTTACTACATTAGACATGTCTCTAGTAGCAATTGCTTTATCCAGGAATATATTAAAGGCAGCAAGATAATGCTGAACCTCACAGGCTAACATGAGATTTGCAATATCACATAACGTCGGCCAACCACGACTGATATTGTCGTGTATGTAGATTAATATTAGATAAATAGATCAAACAGACAGACAGACATAATCAATCAATAAATTAGATATAGCGATTATGATATTAACCAATGGCAAACAAAATAACCTCAAAAGAACTTCTAGAAACAAAAGATCAATACACGTATGTAGATGTGAGGGAAGCTGATGAATTGGAAGAAGGCAAGATAGATACAGCAGTCAATATTCCACTTGGACAGCTAATACGAAA
>JBAVTY010000784.1:0-8584 GCA_049696495.1 Candidatus Nitrosopolaris sp. | reverse complement strand
TTGTAGATGTGAAAGATTGGATTCTAAAATTATTGTTGGTAAAAGTCCATATCAAGCTGGTATAGTTTAGTCTTTGCAAATGACGTGATTTACACGAATTAATACCTACAGACAAGGTTATCAAAGGCTTTACATCTAGAGGAGCCATCAAAGCATGTATAGACCAGACATTCCCATGCTTAACAACCGGAATGAGGAATTAATTGAATCATGACACAAAGGTCAACGTCATTTGATCGTACCTCAATTAATTGAGATGTTCGATACTTTGTGCGCAGATATTCGATCAGACATCGTCAAGGAGTGTCTACCAAAAAGACGTTTGTATTCTAACATAGGCCTTACTGGTGGTGGGCACTCCTACTCCAATAAATCAGTGTATAAACTAGTATGTGTGAACAAGAATTGCTAGGAGCTAGAAATATCAATTACTCCATCACTTCCTTGGTGTGTCAGAAGATATCTGAATAGACTCTGAGCTAGTATCAGCTTCTGAGTATGGGACAAGTTACCGGTGTTATCGTACCTGTGTCATGAAACTATGACAATTCTTGGCAATTCAATAGTCATGTTTCTTGGGTCAAGCACTAAAATCATGGAGGCCATATTCTCGTCTGCTAAGATTCCCACCAGTTTTCCTCCATGGATGGTTATTGGGAAAATCTTTCCGGTAGCGTATGGATTTCCAAAGCCGGTCCCTGCTGTTGCAGGTTTAGCTGTCGTATTAACTGGAAACCCGTTAGAATTGATAGAGGACGAGTTCAGGACGTTTGCTGCGTTGGTCAGCCTGTTAAAATTACTCATGCCACTGCTCCTCGCAGGTGTGGATGTATTTGAAATAATCTTCTTATTATCTGCGGTTAATGTAGTTCCCGTGGCACCTGGAGGCGCGGCTATAACTGTTTTAGTCCTTTCATTCGCTGTTGCAGGTTTAGCTGTCATATTTGCTGTTGCAGGTTTAGCTGTCATATTACCTGGAAACCCGTTAGAATTGATAGAGAGCGAGTTCAGGACGTTTGCGTTGGTCAATGTAGCGAGGAGAATAATAAAAGCAATTGAGACTAATACAACCGCGATTAATGGGATATAATCAAAATTCACTTTATACAACTACCGTTTTGTGTCTCTAAACTATTTTTGTGAATATGTAAAAATAATTTAGTACTGCGCTTTATTGTGTTCTTACATTTCCCCTGCTGTCATTCATATTGACTGTAGAACTGAACATTGTGGTCCTCTAAGAATGATTAGACATGCCAACCTTTTTATTCCGTTATCTTTCTGAACCTTGCTGGCGATTTGATTTCCTCTCCTTACTAAAGCACATTATAAATTCTACACGTATGTATTGCTGTAATCGTTTCTTCACAATTCTTGCATGCTATGAAATGAGATATCTGTATCTCTGGCAAGGTTACACTTTCAACTTTGCCAGGCATAACTTACAATGAACAGCATGCTATAATATTATAACACATTCACCCTAAGAACTATCGAATGAGGAGACAGTAGAATTTAAGCCAAAGGATAAGCTGCAACGGGAAAGATACAACAACCTCTCCCTCTCTACTAGCAGCTACAAATCTTTTAGCAATATAATTTTTCCAATCTTCTTATACCTAGTACTTCAACCCTAGGCATATCTCTAACAACTGCAAACGGATATACCGACCACGCAAACGTAGCTGTGTCTGGTGTAACCTCATGGACATTTAATATCCCGACAAGTCAGGGAAGTTCGGTACGAGTGTGTGTGGATCGGACAATTCGTCTGGAGAAAACTGTAATACATATAATATTACTTGTGCAGATATGTCAGTATCACTATCTCCACCATCAGGCGATAGCAATAGGTATTATGTCTATCCAGGCAATACCTATTATATCTACCCAGGGAATAGACATGATTATTATTTCCACCATGGCGATGACCATGGATTTGGCGGTCACCAGGACAGTGGTAATATTGGCTCCGGTGGACATCAGGACAGTGGTAATATTGGCTCCGGTGATAATAGATATGGTGGACACCAGGACAGTGGTAATGGATTCGGCGGGCATCAGGATAGGGGCAATCATAAAGTCGCTGTTTAGATTACGTAGCTATAGATTACGTTACTACAGCGACAAATGGGGGAAGATACGAAGCTTTCAAATATCCACCCCTAGGTGACACCTTCCTGCTTAGTAATATTTCAGGTATGGGATTGCAGGTGACATGTTCGACAAAGTTAAGATGTGGATGATGAATTGAATAAGTTCTGTCTTATCAATTATTGAGATCAAAAATTAGTATAAAAATATAAAGTTATATTCACAGTCGTTTCACTGGTCGTTTGTATTTGATATCCAGCCACATTTCATCCTTCAATTGGTTTGCTGCTAAAGGTATTGTATTTTGAAATTCGGAATATATGTTCATTCAAAAAGACCAAAGATTTCTGCCAATGAAATTTTGAAAGTAGTTGAATCCGCTGGCCTTTCCTATTCAAACAAGAATCCAGACATGGCAATAGTGGTTGGAGGGGATGGCACTTTTGGCTATTACGGAAAAAAACTTCAGATTCCTCTGCTCTTCGTAGGGGTAAATGATAATGATGTATTAGGCAGTAAAGCCAGACTTGCAGAACTTTTATTTGAAGATCTTCACAAAGCACTTTCTGAGATCAAAAAAGGTAATTACAGATTAGAAAAGAGAACGATGTTTTGTGTTTGTATCAAACATAAAAATAATGACAGCCAGAATGGTATCGAACAAGCGACAGATATTTTGACTGATGTGTATATTGAACGTGGCATTTTCTCACGGTGTATAAGGTACGCCTTGTCAGTTACCATACGCAAAGCAAATTCTGAATACCGCACACTGAAAAAATTTGCTGAATATGCCATAGGAAACGGTGTAATTGTTAGCACGTCGTTTGGAGCATATGGATATTATTCTTATCTAGACAGAATAGGAAAACGTAATAAGAATAAAAGTAACAATGGCGCTCAATTTTCTGACAACAAATTAGGTATCTGCCACATCATACCCACATTTTTAGTCCGAAAGCTGAATTTAGGGTATAAGACGGAGACATTGGTTAGAGGTAGCTACATTCGTTATACTGTTCCAAACCAATCAATAATAAAAATTAGTCTTACCAGGAATGCAGATGTACGTCTATACGGGACTACCGAAAATTCTAGAGGAATAGCCATTACTAGTGATGACGAGATATTGATTAGACCCTCTAGGCGTACTGCAAAAATTATTCGATTGGATTATGATAGATCTACCAGATAAAAAAAGAAATTAGACAACAACATCTGTGTTCCCCCTCTTATTGGAACTGAAAGTGGTGGAAATCACCGCGCAATATTTCAGCAGATCAAAGAAGCAGCTCTCAGAAATATCAATTTCATTAATGGAAATGGCTTATATCATGTTAGTATTCTGGATATCAAAACTACTCTCATATGATATCCTTCTATGCAATAGTATAGAACCCTTGCCATCGAGCACATGCAAGCCGATGAGAAAATATTAAACTGTCTTTCTTCGACGTAATTTTATCCCATTTTCATTTTTAACTCAGTTTGGGTCCAAAACGTTTCGAATATCGAAATATAAGCTAATACAGCTGATTCGCTATTGGAGTAGGTAGCCAAGAATAGTGTCTGATTAGAATCATTCTTATCTTTATTATTATAGGTTTTTAATTCCTCCTCTACAAGCGATACTTTTGAATCTACAACTAGAAATGAAACCTTAGTTTGCAAACGTTGCTGTTGTTGTTGCCGAAGTATACCAGCTAAATGAATTTCGAATGTTCCTTTCTGTTTTCTTATTCCTATTAGACCCTTGCCATCTTGTTCTAGTTTCTCATATTCCTGTCTTCTATCTGTCTTTTGTTGTCCTGAAATTCGTTTTACTATTTGCGTATATATTACTTCAGATGCGAGGATTCTAACTCTTATTCCGTCTTGCAATTCAGCATACTTCAGTAATATTATTTTTTAGTGCGTCGTCTACATGTCCTCTACTTAGAAATATGTCACCAATAGTAGTATTAGGGAATAATAACATTAGAATTTCTTGTTTGGCTGAAGTAATAAGATCAACAACAAGTTTTTGTATATCGAAAGCATCCCTTAACGTTTCTGTAAAGGATGGTTTGATACCTTCTTCTATTTCCTTGATTTTGTATTGAGCTGGAATTGCACTCTTCCACAAATTCTCAAATAGGTACTTTTGAGCGTCTATAAGTGCCTTTACGCTAGTTAAAATAGCTTGGGATAGTGGATTTGCTTCCTGTGAAACTCCATGAAGCAACATCTGTTTTCCGTCAGCTATTGCAAAATTTGTTCTAACTCCATCTAAATGACGAAGCTCACAAACTTCCATTAGCTTCTTACAATAACAAATATTATCTACTGTAACCTCGGTTACTACTCTTATCTTTACGCCTCTTTCTTTAAGCTGAACTAATCCATCCGATATTGGTCTGTATATGACATGAATTGCCGGACCGGCTTGGTCAATAGATCCTTCCATCCTTTCCTTTACCCATGAAAACGTCTCTAGTGTCTTTTTGATGATGTTATCATTACCATGTAATACTTCTGTAGTTTCGGGAATAGAATTGATTTCGTTCAAAGGAAATTATGCTTATACAATGAGATTTGTGATTATTAAAAGTAACCGATAGGATGTTAATTTAAGAACAAAGTTACATAAACTTGGTGTTTAGATAACTATCGAGATTCTCTTCATTGTTTACATCTAATCCTCCTTTTTCCATCTCAGAAGCTATAAACTGAACCAGGTCAATTTCGTTATCATAGCTGAAATGTCTATCGTCTGCGATTGTCATCATCTTTAACATTCTTTGCTCACGAATACTGTTGATTAGTACCCTATGAGCCCAATCGATACTTCTTAATTTCTCGAGGTATTGTTTGGCTAGTACATTATCTTTGGATGCCTCTTGTTTTATGAACATGAATTTGATATATTGGCTTGGCTTAAGTTTTACTTCCTTTGCTATCTTTGTAAGTTTAAAATCTTCTAAATTCTTGCCTACATACATTTTCTTCAATTTCTTATCGTGTTTCCAATAAGCATAGGCGTATGGACCATGTGAATTTTGACAATCCGGGTTACCACACTTCACGTATTCCTGTCTTATTGTTGCATTCGGGGGGATCTCCGGATTGTTATCAGTCATTTCTGTTTTATTAGTTAGGGGAAGCTATATTTTTTGCTGTTATAGTTCTGTCATGTTATACATTGATGGTGTTCGTTGGAAAACGGTAATTGAGAATGCGTCTAAAAAATAAGTCTACGTGAATGAAGCTTCATTCTTAATCCTTGAAAACTGGGCTCCACGTAAATTGTAAATTTTCCTTCTGTATAGGGCCCGTCATCAGATGTAATAGAGATCTCAACTTCAAATCTGCCCGTTGCAAAACCATCCTCAAATTTCAAGTAGCTTCCTTTGGATATTAAATCTGATTTCACACAATTTAAATTCTCGACAGTAGAAATACCAGCGTATCGTTTTTCTTCATTATTAGCTGTTCCCACACTTCCAAAAAACGAATCTGAAAACACAATATGCAATAGTTCTTTTCCGTGACTTCGAATTGTCCTCTTGTCTGTTATAAAATCCATGCGCTGAGGGAAACGACCCCATGCCAAAAGCTTTCTTTCATCTGAAGGATGTAACATATTTCGCCCTTCAGGAATTATTACGGTCATTTCGGCCTGACAATTATGTACACTTCTATGTCCTTTATTTTCCACATAAACCCTTAGAAATCTCTGGGTTTCATTCCGAAAGGGGGCTGACGGCGCAAAGGCATTTTGTTCCTTCTTTTCATCAAACACTAGACGTAATCGTGGCCTAAAAAATGAGGAATTACTAATGTTATAGTAGGCATCGCAATAGAAATCAATATAGCTATCAATGAACCCCAATTCTTAATCCAATCCTGAATTGCAGTCAATACATGGAAAGTAGTCATGAGATAACCGTTCGTTAACATGTTTATAAAACCATATGATCAAGCTAAAATGATATTCTCTCGGTTAGCTTTAGCTTTTTCTGTTGGACAAGCTATGAAAAAGAATGTAAGTAGAAGTTTTCATGAGTTCTATCTATGAGCTTTGGTAGATTCTGGAGTCTAAGTTTTTCTTTTCCATATAATCATGAAGTGGCAAATCAAATAGCACTGTGTTACGCTACGTAAAGTCTTAAAAAGTTCTGTTATCTATATTGGAAATGAGTCGTCCATCATACGTTTGTACAGTCTGTTCAGAACACTTCACCAGGAAATACAGCGGTAAGAGACATAACTTTAACATGCAGGCAGATCTGAAATTGTTCCATTTATAGAGTACATGGCGGGTAGAAGCTCAGGCAAGTCAATAGATGCCGGAAGAATTCGTGCACTTTACCTACCGAAAAATATATGTTGTCCGGGTGATTCACTGCCTTTTGACTAGCAGCAATCTCTAAGATAAGAAATCAGTGACTATAAGGGTAATCCTTGTCTTCGTTTAGTATCCCTTCACCATTAGTATCCCATCACCCCTTTCTCGAAGGTATCAGAAAACTATACACTATTTCATGATAACTTCATACTGATACTCTGGTCTTGTAGATAATATTCGATGAAAATTGTTTCGACCTTGGATGGTCAAAGTAGGTAGGTGTGTAAATCTCAAGTATATTGCAAGGATTGGACATTAGCTATCAGCCCTTCTATAATGACTTCTGAAGAAATAACCAAATGTTCTTCTAGTTGTTGTTCATATAATCAAACATTGTCTGAAAAGCTCGAAGAACGAATTGAAAGAGAGATAGATAATGATAATGGTGATTTTGAAGAGAATTCTGACATAGCTGAACCCGTAGAGATAATTAAAGAGGTAGTCGAAGTGGTGGAAAACCCTACTGCAGAAACTTTCCCTCTGTCTTCAATGGAAACTCAAGACGAGGAAGAAGAGGATCAGAAAAAAGAAATTAAGACTGAAAATCTCAATCGTTATAATGAAGATATCTTAAAGCAGGTAAACGCACAATCTATTCAACTTAACAGTTTAGCGGAGATGGTTGAATCATTACAATCTCAAGTACAACAATTGCAACAAACAACAAGATTACGTAAACGTCGTAAGACTACTTCAGTAAGAAAAAAAAGTACTAGCACTAATCGTACCAAAACAAAAAAGAAGACAAATAGAAGAAGTAGAAAAAAATGAAATTATAAATATCATATCACAACTAGCCTTATCCTATCTTTTCTTGAAGGTACCTGTCTGGCTTCTTGAATTCTCTGAACTGCTATGCGACATTTATACGAACTAATTCCACCACTGCTCTCGATCCTGAAGAGCGTGCTTGATAGAGCAGTATAAGTCTTTGACGGCGTTACCGCATCGGGTTACAACACATTAAATCTGTGTACGGTGAACTTCTATAATAATCCAGTTTAATATTATTATGCTCCCCCAAGTGTAACTATTAAATCAGTCACAAATCCAGCACACAATCCAACGAATATGCCCATCATTAGTATAAGGTTTGTGGTTTGTCTTCTGCCTGAGTTGTACATTAGCATTGAGACAAAGATCAATGCTCCGCCCGCAACAGACAGAAAGAATACAGATGTTAGAGTGGAAGTCCATAGGCTTCCTAAAACTGTACCAAGAAAGGTAGGACCGCCACCAATTAGACCTGCAAGAATTAAGAAACGAATGCCCGGTTTATTTGCTAGACCGGTCAAAGGACCGGCTACGCCAAATCCTTCTGTAGCATTATGAGCACCAAACCCAATTATTAGAATAACTGCTAATCCTATTGTTCCAGACACATAGGATTGACCTATGGCAAGACCTTCGCTAAAGTTATGAGCACCAATTCCAATTGCAATCATCATAGCTATTCTATATGCAGTGGTTTCATGTAAGAGGAGATGATTACCAGTTTTACTGACGCCTATACCGGTTATTTCATCAACCTCAGTTAATGGACCTGCTGATATCCCATTGTGAAAAGAAAACCTGTTGGGTGTTCCACGATTGTTCTTCTTCCCAGACATGTATGTGCTTTCATAAAAGACTAGACCTAACAGTCCTATTGCAAGTCCTCCAAACAGAGCAAGAATTGTGGGTATGCCTGTTACTAAAGATAGCTTTCCTGAATAAGTATCTTGTGCAACATTACCTACGAACTCCCACGCATGGCTGAATACATCTATGATGAGAAAAACCAGTATACCAATAGCAATGGCATTAAGAAACCCTTTGGTCTTAGGACTTACATTTTGAAGTCTAGCTAGGGGTAAACCGAGAAATATTGTAAATCCAGCAATGGCACCTAGCAATAAAAGCTCTCAATAATTAACAGATATCATGCCTTTATTCTGCCTTCATACGATTGTTTCAAGACGAACATCATGTTAGGTTAGTCTATACTCAATAACATTAATTCGCTAACTATCTTTCCTAAACAAATATTTGGTTATGTCTAGTTTAAAACGTCTTGTTCTATAATAATTGGCTATAGCGTTTTTTAGATTGAGGAATTTAGGA
>JBAVTY010000783.1:0-1578 GCA_049696495.1 Candidatus Nitrosopolaris sp. | reverse complement strand
TTTCGATAGTACCATTAAATCAGTTGTCTGGAGAAGTGTTGACGATGGTCTATACTAAAGGCAGCATCGAAGCAGGAATGGTAGAGTTTGACATTTCTACTAAAAAATACAAGTCAGTCACTGCGGTCGAACGCGCCGATAAGAATTATTTTATTATTCTGATACCAAAGAGTACTAGTATCTCCGATAGTGCGATCGCTCAATTGGAATCTAGAATCTAGAAACTCTAAAAGCGGATAGAACAAAACCCTTCAATTTTTACAAAATTGAACTTATACCCAAGGGGAAGATATGAATATGTAAGGCAGCTAAGTCGGTAATCCCGAGCTACAGGTTCGGAGATTAAGAAGGTCTCTAAGGAGATACAATCACGTGCAGAAAATGTGACTAAGCTCCTAGTAACGATACCTGACAATATTTTGGATATCGCTCGAATCGAGAGTCAATCGATAAATCTGAATAAACAGGTAGTGAACATAGATACCATAATACTCGATGCAATCCAAGATGTTACCAAAGATCAAAGTCACAATACCCATGATGTGAAGTTACTCTATCATAATATTAATAGAAAACAAGACTTAGCAGATCATGAAGCTATCGAAGTGTATGTCGACAGAGGAAGAATTATACAAGTTATCTCTAATCTTATAAGCAATGCCTTTAATTTTACCAAGAAAGGAGTTGTTACTATTACCAAAGGAAAGAGCGTAGAAGACGGTTCATTTATAGTTTCGGTAAAGGATACGGGTTCTGGCATAGAGGTGCTACTGTTTATGAAAGCGTTTATCCGGCAAGGTGGTACGGGATACAAACTGAATGGTTGCAGAGTCAGCAAAAAAATGGATTCGCAGCATTAGTTAGCATTAGTAGAAGATCAAGTTGATATTTTATCTAGGATGGTGCAAAACCTTTTTGATCTAATAGGCTTTCTTTCACCCATCGCTCAAATTCAAGATCAGAACTCTTCTTTCTTCTTTCTATAATAGCGGCCGCATCATTACCTACTAAATACCTGGTATTAGGATTCTCTGATTTAATTGCACTTAAGATGGCTTCGGCTACTTGCACGGGGGAAGAAGAGCTTGCCTTAAAACTTTCCCTGACTCCTTCAGATACCTTTTTGGATAATTCTGCATATGGTGAATCTGGATTCATTGCCTGTTGGCCTTGCTTTATGTTTTCAAGGAAATTGGTTTTTACTGCGCCTGGCTCAATTAATATAACCTTTATGCCAAAGCCTTCTAATTCGTATTTCATCGACTCAGAAAAACCTTCCAATGCAAATTTGCTACCAGTATAAGCGGAATTAAGAGGGACACCTATTCGGCCTCCGATGGAGCTTACATTTACTATTATTCCGCTTCTTTGTTTTCTCATCATGGGTATTACTGCTTTCATTAGTCTAACTGCCCCAAAAAAGTTAGTCTCAAATTGTGCCTTTATTTCATCTAAAGAAAGGTCTTCGACTGCTCCGTGCATCTCGTATCCTGCATTATTAACTAATACATCGATCCTTCTATGTCTGTTACTTATCATATCAATCGCTTCCGCAACAGATTTATCATCTGTTACATC
>JBAVTY010000782.1:0-2073 GCA_049696495.1 Candidatus Nitrosopolaris sp. | reverse complement strand
AGTGAACTTGAGAGTTATGCAGTCTAATAGGATTTCACTTTAGGAAAATAGTTAAGGATTGTAGGAAAATAGTTAAGGATTGCATCGTAAATCGATTATAGCTGTTAATTACGCAAGAGATCTATTGTTCAATATTTAATTGAAACAGTTAGGATTTTAACATTGTTATCATCTATCCGCTGCAATAAGATAGTTATCGCAACTATCATTGCTTCTCCATTGGTTGTAAACAAGTATGCATTTGCTGCAATCACCACACCGACAGCGGGACCTACAATGTTGAAACTGACAACTCCAAATGCTCCAGTAGTAATACCATTGATTAAAGGATTGTACGATGGAAAGGACATACTACTCATAACGACGGAAGTATCTGATAAGGTAATTAAAGATCAAATTGGTAACTTTACAGGTTACCCTGTAAATTATGATCCCAAATTGACAAAATCCCAAGATATAGGAAATCTATGGATGTTCAAGTATGGTGTCAATGGTCCTGGTTTCATGGGTTTCCAAGCAAGTGTGGTTGATTCAATTCCAGGGGATCCAGGCTATACTCCTCTATGGAAAGTTAGTATAGTAGAATGGAAGACTGGAGTAACACCTACAATACTTGGTTCTGATGACGCAATTGGAGCAGCCCAAACAAAAGGCCAGATAACCATCACTCCTACAAACGTGGTTGTTAACTGTCCTATACTACAGTGGGGAGGCAACAAGGACAACACAATACCGGCAGGTCACATATGAATATCATCGTGTACAGAATAATGGAGGCTTGCGATTCGCAGCCTACTTCCATTATTTTTTAGTATTAAAAAGAGGCAAATAAAAATGACACAAAATTCGTTAGTTAGAGTAGATTTTTCTCTTAGAAGAGAAGTATTCTTCGTTGTGATAGGAGCAATAGTAGGAGCAATAACTATGGTTGTTCCAATTACATTCCTTTACACAGGCTTGGGCTTGCCATATTATCTTACCTGGATGGCTTTTGGACATGTTATCGGAGTTTATTCATCTTCTTCTATTATTGCTGGGGTAGCAATTCATATGATTACTGCTATTTCAATTGGAGTTGCAGTGGGAGTGTTCCTTTATAAAACCGGTATATTAAATATTAGCAAGCTATCAAATGGACTTTTATACGGTCTTTTGGCTGGCTCTATCGTTTTTATTGTTTTCTTCATCCCAGTATACCAATTTATTTTGGCCCCGGAGATTAACCGGACCACGGTCGAGATGGAAGTTAATACAACTTCTGAAAGTGAAGAGTACCCATCAACAACAACAGCACCACAGCATCAATATACAAATAACTTTACAGTAGTTACGATCGTTTGGTTATTAATTCATCTTATCTTTGGCACTGTTCTAGGGGGAGTCTCATCATCAATATCAATACGATTCGGCAGCAGATACAGATGTACAAAATGTGATATTTCATTTTCTAGAATAGATTCATTGCAAAAGCACATACAACTTGTTCATGGTTCAACTCCAACCCAGTTAAAACGTATATTAATTTTGGGAGGCGGATTTGGGGGAATAGAAACTCTAAGACAGCTTCAGAAAGCTTTTCAAGATGATGTAGGTGTTGATATAACACTAGTAAGCAGAGATAACTTCTTTCTCTTTACGCCAATGCTTCCAGAAGTATCGTCTGGAATGATTGAAACAAGACACATAGTAACACCAATTAGAACCTTTTGTAATAGAGCCAAGTTTTATGAAGCAAATATAGAGTCAGTAGATCTAGAAAATAAGCAAGTTCTTATTACTCATGCAGTAGGAAAGGAAACAGATCCAATTGCATGGCGAAGTCACGCATTGAAATATGATTACCTTGTCTTAGCGCTTGGTGGTGAAACAAACTTTTTTGGAATGACTGAAGTAGCCAAGTACGCTTTCACGATGAAAAGCATCGATGATGCTATGATACTGAGAAATCATGTCATAAATATGTTAGAGCAAGCTGACGTTGAAAGTGAAAATGAGCTGCTCAGAACAAGCTTGATAACATTCGTTGTTGTGGGTGGTGGATTCTCTGGTATAGAAACCGTTGGAGAATTAAAC
>JBAVTY010000781.1:0-2134 GCA_049696495.1 Candidatus Nitrosopolaris sp. | reverse complement strand
AGTCAAAAATGGATATACACAAACAAGCAATGTAACTTCATCAAGAGCTGCTTCTAACAATACACAAGGAACAGTAGTAAGAGATTCGGCAGTAATACTGCTTGAAGGAAAAACAATTCCAGCTAATGATTACATACATCTCTACGATACAACGCCTTACATGATAAAGACTGGACACATAGCTGCGAAGCTTCCATGTGATGCATCATCTACTTCGTCTTTGAAAATACTTATCGGACAAGCTCCCAATCTTAAACCTGCAGCACTTGAATTCATTAAACAATTGTCCACACCTGGCAAAATATGCCTTTACCATGTAGACGTTACTTCACAACCAGGTGGCCAAGCTGGTATAATAACTGATATAGCAATCATGAATCCAACAAGCACAACAATTACATTTCCTTCTACTAGTACTGTGGTTATAGGCGTAGACGAAATTGCTCCTGGTGCTGAAATGGCGACAGGAAGTAATATGACTACAAGTAAGTAAAAGACCGGAGGCGAGCCGTCACGCCTTGCTTGATTTGCGAAAAAAATCTGCTACCAGAGACAAAGGATGTCAGCTAGCCACAACTATTTTCCCATACATACCATCTTGAGCATGACTTGGATAAGTGCAGAGGTACCAAAGATTCCCTGACTGACCAAATGTCAATGTGTATGAATATTCATGGGCTAATCCATGGTTCGTAGGCGGAAGAAATGACATCGTTATAGGACTAAAGCCAGTGTTCATGTCACCCTTCCAATTTGACGCCATCATTCCATTCATAGAGGACATCATCGCCATGTAAGGATATGGCGGCTTGACAGAGGATATCGCCAGATTGTGATACATGTCCTCATCTAGATTTATAACCGTAAATTGAACGGTGGCACCTTTAGGAACTACAAGAGTTGGATTGATTAATCCAGAGATAACGAAGACATCTCCTTTGGAATAGCTGGATGGGTGAGTTCCTGTTATATTTACAGCATCATCTGACATCATTGTTAGAGCGACTATACTGGCATTCTTGGCACCAAAGATTATCGTATTGTCATGGGAATTCACTTTACCATACGTCGGCTTATTATGCATCATTTTTATTGCATGCTGCACAGAAACTAGCTGCCCCTGCGTGGTCATCATATTCTGAGTACCCATCATGTTCGTACCCATCATACCGGGCATCTGGAAGGAATAAGATGTTAACGATGACGCGTTAATACCTCCAAGCGAAATTATCGTTATTATTATGCCACTAATCAATGATAATGAAGCAACTGACAACGATGATAACGATAGCATCTTTCTCGTCACAGAAATGCATGTTATGTTATAAACCGGACACTAAATATCCGTTTCTATTCATAAATGGGTTCGATTTTATATAAAAGAGAAACCGATATTTTCTTCACACAAGCAGAAGAGGGTGTTAATCTGCTCCTCCTATTCTTACTGTCTTAAACTGCCCTAATGGGTTGGTAAGCCAGTCATTCAGGCTTTTGTAAGCCAGTCATAGTAATTGTAAGTTCCTTCATTCTTTGGATATATCATAATTGATAATAATAATTGTGAACATGAACTTGTTTTTGTGATCAATCCTGACGCCTAATTCGTTGTGACAATGATCTAGATATTGATTAATTTTAAGTTCCGTTTTATCTGCTGGCATTGAGGAGACTATGGTTGATAGATGTCTAACAAAAATTGAATCTGTAAAGCCAAATACTGTTTGAAATCCATACTTTAAGCCTAGTTCCTGCATTTTCTTGTGCGTTAGTCTGCCAAATCCTGTTATGATCTCAGAGGCTCTATAATCAGAATATTCAAATTCTTTTCGTGCAAATACTGCATACCCAGCGTTTGCTAATAGTTTTGCCGCTACTTGTCTTGCTTCATAATAATTGATCAGTTCTTGTTTTTGTTGCTGCTTTGGTTTTACATGTTCTTGTTTTAACAACGACTGGTATTGCTCTCTTTCTTTTAATAGCTTTGCTATGTCGATCACGTATTTGATTTACGTCATAGTAGGTGTGATAGTTCTGATAGTGTTACTCAAGCTGTTGATAGGTATAATAGCGGGAATGAAAATCTAAGATTATCCGTTCTATTCTTTATTATAGTCATGGATTCTGGCAGCCTTAA
>JBAVTY010000780.1:0-5699 GCA_049696495.1 Candidatus Nitrosopolaris sp. | reverse complement strand
TCGCTATCTAGAGCTTGCAATCTATCTACAATACATGTAAGTCCTTCCTTGCGTGGTTTTTGTGAATCTACACGATCTTTGTTAAGTTCGCTTAACATCAAATTAACTGTTTATGCTAAAATGGCATTCATGAGTATCTGAACGATACAATATCAGGACCATACCACAGGAGTAATACCTCCAAAATTAAGCTACAGACTAGATAGATATTAGTATATTTTCATCTATCGTATCCTTTTGCTGACAAGGCATTCATATATAGCTACCTACATAATCACCATTCTATCTCAGATTATTTAGAATTAATCCTTTTCCTACAATTAAAAATAAAGGAATAAAAAATGAAAACCTTACCGTTTCTTGCTATTAGCTGCTGCTTAGGTGTTTATCACATTTCCATAAATGGAGTCCGCATATTTTGTATGCATGCATTCATAAATGCCGCCGCTAAACCCACCCACATCTCGTATTAGCCCTTTTTGAGATAACTCTAGTACGTTTCCTGTGCATACTGTTTGTTTGTATGAATCTGCACTAGAAGTATAACCTTGTGCAAGAGCTGCAGCATATCCAATTTCTATTGCTACTGATAATGATACAGCAGCGAAAAGAATTGCTAGAGTTATTTTTCTTTTTTTACTTGAATTTGTCGTGAGTGTTTCGATGACTTTTTTTGATGTTGGTTTTGATGATGGATTCCAAAACTGGAATTCAGCATCCCGTTTTTATATCTGACTAGCTGTACTAACTAGCATCTTAAAATGGAGATGCATAAATTGATATCAATATCAATACAGACAGAAATAGCGGTTACTCAATCTATAATCTATTTCATTGCAGCTATTATTCCTATATACCTTACCTTTATAGCAAAGACAAAGATTGGTAACGATTATGGAAGTCACTTCAAAAGATTAACAATAGTATTTGCAAGTTTTGTTCTAATGCAAGGCTTTTACCATGTAGCAAGCTTATTTGGTTACAAATTATTAGCAAAAGGGGTACTAGAGCCATTGTCGTTTGGTATACTCATTTTCTTTGGGAGTATCTATCTTATTAACAAAACTAGCGCAAAAGCAGAGGAAGTTAAGGTGACATAGCACAATATGATAGATATGCAGAGCAGTATCAACTTCTTGTCCTATGGAAGCAACTTAACATTAATAATTCTCTTTGCTTCATTAGCTGTATTTGGATGGCTTGCAATAAGATATAGAAATATCAAAAATTTTGAATTTCAGATTTTTGTATTTATCGTAATCTACATCATTGGAGAAATACTGGAAGATTATAAAATTCCTTCTCTTTCAGCACTATTACCCTATCTTGGCTCACAGCTTCACTTAATGGCAGCAGCATTCTTAGTTATAATACTGTGGTCTAGACTATACTATGCACGAAGTAGCGGACGAAGAACAATCGATAAACTAGAGACAGTTGGTGAAGGAGAAGGTGATGTTGAAAGTGCTGATGATAACATATAGGCATCATCGGATAGATTGTAATATTAGTCTAGTGAAAAGAATTTTTCAAGCCACTTTTTTGCAATATCAAAATTTGGTTCAGCCTCTACACTAACATTATTAACTTCATATTTAGCGTTGATAGCCTTCAGGGTACTGTGATATAGACTAAATTTCTTTCCATCTGGGGTGAGTACAATTTTATCTACAATAATCAATCCTTCCTTAAGAAGCCATTTTATTTTTCTAAAAGCAGTAGTCCGTGAAATACGGCTATTCTCAGCTATAATATCATTAAAGGATTTTGAGTGGTCGATAATACAGTTCATAATTTTTATCATCTCTTCATCGGCCAAAGCAACAAGAAGTGCCCGCTTTATTCTCTGGCTTTTGATGATCACGATTATTCAAAGAATATTTAAGTACAAATACTTGTCTTGTCAGTTCTTTATAATCTTGAGTCTATCTCCACTCTATCAATATCGATATCAATTTTGGACATATCTTCAAGGTCTATTATCTTGGATGTTATTCAATTATATTTAGCCTTGTGGTAATCTTTAAATAAAAACTTTGGTTCACGTAGAACCATATGAAAAACAGTTTCAAGTATGGTGTCATAATTGTTGCAGTAGGGATAGTGGTAGCAGGTGTAATAGTAGCATCAATGAATTTCGACAGTATATCAACAGAGGCTCAGACTACGATGCATGGTAATCAGACTGCTATTGGTAAGACAATAGCCGGTAACACAACTGCTAATATGACGAAAGGAAATTCAACTTCAGTGCCAACATCAGAAGGCCCACCGGCTCCATAAAGAGAAGAAGACATCAATAGATGTCGTTATAAAACAAATCTCGACTTTATCCAATCTTTTTTGAGTATGGTCTATTGAAACGTTGGAGGTGAGTATAGTGTATTGAAATATGTTAAAGGATGGCAAGATTGTCGGAATAAGGCATCATAAATCATTTTATCTAGAAGGATAGTTCATCCTAGTGTTAATCTTATTCAGATGCTCAATGATCCTGTCATCAAGCATTTTATATTGATATTCGTTTATTTCTCTTCTATGCAGCAGATAGATTATATCACTACGCAAGCCTTCCAAGAAGTCCAGATATTCCTCTTTATCTACTGATTCTGTCCTTTTACCAAGCTCATCATATTTGCGATGGATTTTCAATAAATATGTGCTTAGGCATTTTGATTGATTTCTGGTCCTTAATACTCCTGGTACGGTTACTATAATGCCAGTTGCCGCTGCTCCGGTTCCTGAAACTGTAGAGAGTACGGATAAGGAAAAGTAAGGATTATTATTATTATTACTATTACTATTGTTTTTTTGTAGTTGCGCAGACGTTGCTTGACTCTGTTCAAACGGAAAAAAGACTGCCGTTATGATAAATAATAGAGAGAATATTGCTGTGATGACTATTATCTTGTTATTAGTGTTGTTGCTGCCAAGTAGTCTGTTTATATTCAATCTCTTATTAACACCATATTTTTTCTACCATCAATCTTTTGCAATAGCATGTTTAAATTATCTAAATGCTATCCTTGATCCCCTTCAATCGTCTGCGCCCCTGATGTTTCATGCGATATTCTTCTTCTTTTTTTGTATGTCTTGTCTTCTGCATTTAGTTCTTTAGTTACTCTTTGTATGAATTCCTTTATTTCTACTGGCTTTCGAATAAAGTGTATTCGGTCTTTATCTTCTTCTTTGCGACTACCTTGTAATATTGCTGCTTTATCCTCCTCCTCCTCATTGCTTATATCAACTAGGTCGGCTGGAAGTAATTCTCTTAATGCTTCATATTTGACCTCTGATGCTGTCACAAAAACTACCTTTATTTTAGCATCTAACTTTTTAATGCGTTTATAAAGTTCAAAGCCATCCATTCTTGGCATAGCAATATCTGTAATTAATAGACTATATACACAAGATTTGAAATTCCGTAATGCTAAAAGAGGTTCATTATAAACATCAATTTCTTTAAATCCGCTTACTTCTAAAACAGTCCTGAAAGTAAATGTGATATCAGGTTCATCATCTACAATTAGAATCTTTTTATTCGTGCTTTTTTTCTGTTTTTCCCTTTCTACAACTGATTCTTCAGTAATACTATTATCTACAACAACAGAATCATTGCACCTACTAGTAGAGTTAAGTTGTTGTTGTTGCCGCTGTGGTTGCAGAGTGAATGTTCTGTTCATAGCATCATTATGTTTTTGGTATGATTATAAAACTAGAGACGAATTTCAAACCTGGATTCCAGAAGTGGAATCCACAAATGGAATTCGTCATCCTCTTCATTATCATCATTGGATAGCATTCTATCCATGGTTGAAATAACACCAACAAAAACAAAAACGAAGACAAAAATGAAAACGAAGACAACGACAATTGCGGCAATGATAGTTATTGCGACTATCATTGCTTTTCCATTGGCTGCAAATAAGGTTGCGTTAGCTGCAGGTACGTCGCCATCATCAGCAGTAGGATCAACAATGTTGAAACTCACAACTCCAAATGCTCCAGTAGTAATTCCATTGGTTAAAGGATTGTATGATGGAAAGGACATACTGCTCATTACTACTGAAGTATCTGATAAGGCAATGAAAGATCAAATTGGTAACTTTACTGGATTTCCAGTAAATTATGCAGCCAATTTGACACGGTCCCAAGACATCGGAAATCTATGGATTTTCAAGAATGGTGTCAAAGGTCCTGGATTCATGGGCTTCCAAGCGAGTGTGGTTGATTCAATTCCAGGAGATCCAAACTATACTCCTCTGTGGAAAGTTAGTATAGTAGGATGGAAGACGACCAGTGGAACAACACCTACAATACTTGGTTCTGATGATGCAATTGCAGCAGCCCAAACAAAAGGCCAGATAACTATTACACATACGAACGTGATCGTTAACTGTCCTATACTTCAGTGGGGAGGCAACAAGGATAACACAATACCGGCAGGTCATATATGAATATCATCGAATGCAGAATAATGGAGGCTTGCAATTCGTAGCCTACTTCCAATATTTTTTAATATAAAAAAGAGGAAATAATAATGACACAAAATTCTTTAGTTAGAGTAGATTTTTCTCTTAGACGAGAAGTATTCTTCGTTGTGATAGGGGCAATAATAGGAGCATTAACTATGGTTGTTCCAATTACGTTCCTTTACACAGGCTTGGGCTTGCCATATTATCTTACCTGGATGGCTTTTGGACATGTTATCGGAGTTTATTCATCTTCTTCTATTATTGCTGGAGTAGCAATTCATATGATTACTGCTATTTCAATTGGAGTTGCAGTAGGCGTGTTCCTTTACAAAACCAGTATGTTGAATATTAGCTAGCTATCAAATGTACTTTTATACGGCCTTTTGGCTGGCTCTATCGTTTTCATTGTTTTCTTCATCCCAGTATACGAATTTATTTTGGCCCCAGAGATTACCCGGACCACGGTCGAGATGAAAGTTACTACAACTTCTCAAAGTGAAGAGTACCCATCAACGACAACAGCAACACCACAGTATCAATATGCAAATAACTTTATAGTAATTACGATTGTTTGGTTATTAATTCATCTTGTCTTTGGCACTGTTCTAGGGGGAGTCTCATCATCGATATCAATACGATTCGGTAGCAGATATAGATGTACAAAATGTGATATTTCATTTTCTAGAATAGATTCATTGCAAAAACACATTCAACTTGTTCATGGGTCAACTCCAATCCAGTTAAAACGTATATTAATTTTGGGTGGTGGATTTGGGGGAATAGAAGTTCTAAGGCAGCTTCAGAAAGCTTTTCAAGATGATGTAAGTGTTGATATAACACTAGTAAGCAGAGATAACTTCTTTCTCTTTACGCCGATGCTTCCAGAAGTATCGTCTGGGATGATTGAAACAAGACATATCGTAACACCGAGAAGAACTTTTTGTAATAGAGCCAAGTTTTATGAAGCAAATATAGAGTCAGTAGATCTAGAAAACAAGCAAATTCTTATTACTCATGCAGTAGGAAAGGAAACTGAACCAATTGCGTGGCGAAGTCACGCATTGAAATATGACTACCTTGTCTTAGCGCTTGGTGGTGAAACAAACTTTTTTGGAATGACTGAAGTAGCCAAACATGCTTTCACCATGAAAAGTATAGATGATGCTATGATACTGAGAAATCATGTTATAAATATGTTAGAGCAAGCAGACGTTGAAAGCGAAG
>JBAVTY010000779.1:0-2471 GCA_049696495.1 Candidatus Nitrosopolaris sp. | reverse complement strand
GAAGCTATAGTAAAGAAGTACCAAGTTAAAAACCGCAGTGGAGAAGGAGAACGTCCATATGAATCATAAGAGATTTTATCAATTTCTGCACTGACAATGATAATACTATCGTTTTGATAGAGTATGTCTTATCCGAGGGCAGCAATGAAGGTCGTGCCAGTCAGTAGAATTGCTGGCATGAGGGATTAAGGTATACATCAACGATTGAATCACCGCGAACTATTCTTGTCACTTTTACTTGCCTTGGCTAAGTGTCCTGCAGATTCGTTGAGCTGCTTCTTTGCACTTACCTCTTCGGCAAAGTAACGTTTTTCAAGCCAGGAAACGGCATTATCTACTTGCCGCCTTGTTTTTGCTGCTAATTCATCATCTTTTGACATCGTTTTCGTTTTCCGAATGTTTGTTTCATAATCGCATATACATTCGGTCATTAATACAGTTTAGCAGTTAGTTATGTATCAGTGTATTGAATAATGTTATCATATATTGCATTACAGACTGCGTACAACAAAAGTAATGTTATGCTAAGTCAAGCATCTATGTTTTTATCAACATTCAATTGACTAAATGCTATTGATTTTAGATGGTAGTTGGTGGCCTAAATTATGATACTTAACTTATTACTTCAAATTAGTTCTGGGCTTTTTCTTCCTCGAATTCGATTAACTGGAAGTCAATCCCGTATCGGAGGCGGCTTCGGATTCGACCGCGTCTGCACTGATATTCTGGATAAGCTAAACAAATAACACAAAAAACATCAAAACAAATACATAAACCTATATTTTAATATGATAATCGTAAGCAGCAATAAGCATAACAAATAATTCAGCATAGATTAGCTAACCTTCCTCAGCATCGTTGTTTATCCATTCTTTCCTGCTCGCTATATATGATCTTATTTATGGCATCTTGATAAGCGATCTTTTATTTATGACGAATCTGGTCGGATATTATATTTTCCATGCACTTTGGTCAGTCAGATGATCGATCGTCTTGTAACTATCATCATGACTTCATAGCCACAACATTCGCATTTCCAATGGGGATTAGTGCGTCGTCCGGCTTCAGGTAAAAAAAATGCTGTTCAATTACATATGCGAATTTATCAATTTCAATTTCCTTTAATGCCCTGAGCCACGAGTACGGAATAACAACCAAGGCCACATTGCTCACATATAGGCTTTAATGAATTGCTGTCTGCGCTACCTATACAACATGGCTGCTTTACTCTTCCCATATGATCTAATGAAAGTATAGCCCAAGAGGGACACTGTACAGGAGTAGTACCAATGCCACCCCAATTACCCTTCATCAATGATAGCTGATTAATGCCATTAACCACAAAGTTAGGATATCTCTTTTTCAATGCTATAAGCCTTTCAACCACTTCGTTACGTTTATCTCCAAATGGCATCCACAAAGGATCACCCTTAACAAATGGAGTATGAAATTGAAATCCTATTTTGTTTACCGTTCCAATCCATTCATGTGTTAGATCTTCAATTGTATCATAATTCAAAGAATTAATGGTCATCGTAATCCAGATATCTTTCCATGCTGGTTTCCTATGACGATTAGGACCTGCAATATAGTCTAAGATGTTTTGCTTAGTCTTTGAATACGAACCTTCACCTCGGATTTTATCGTGCACTTTTTCAGTTCCATCCATTGAAATCCAATAAAAATAAAGATCTTCGAATCTCTTTAGCGGATATGTGCCGTTGGTAACAACACAAACACGTCTTGGCATTTCTTCACAGAATACTTGGATAATATCAGGACGAAGAGTTGGTTCACCTCCTACTAGAGTTACTACAAAAATATGTTCCTTTTTGAAAGTATTGTTAATTATCTGTCGCCATTGTTCTGCGCTTAGGTCATCATTATCATTCTTTCTGTTTAACCACCAATAACAATGAGTACAATGAAGATTGCATACATTGATGATGTCTACTGATCCATACATTGTTGGCTTTGCATGAAATAGTTTAATGGAAGCATACTTTTTGAAAATGTTGATATAAAAAGGCATTTCACGGATAAGGTCTGTTATCCCACGACCGTAGATTAGATCCACCATAACAATTTCATGGAACTAGTAGTTATAAATATTAGGCTATTAACTGATTCTCGTAGAAACCTAACAATCGGATAGTGCCCAGAAGGGAAATTCTAATACTTCTCTTCCGTGACAGCAAGATTCTTGAACACGTGACAGACCGAATACAAACGTTGTCTCAAATAATGTATCTCTGACTAGCACATGTATATTTGAGTCGTATCCACTTCCAAACATATATCGATTTTTACTTACTTATACGCTTTGTTGCTATGTTGTATGATTCATTACTGGATTTTAGTGTATGCAAACAGCAAACAGTTAGCTAGGTCATTAGATTGAACATGTTATACAGTGCTGCTTTTAGGAAGATCTCTTTTACCATATGATGAAATTTTCTAGCAGTTACATG
>JBAVTY010000778.1:0-1668 GCA_049696495.1 Candidatus Nitrosopolaris sp. | reverse complement strand
TGATAATCGACAGAGACCACAACGCCGCTCTAAATATTTTGAAATTGGGTTCGGAGGGAACCCTTGTAGAGAAGGAGCCTCTACTTGCTCAAAACAAGCAAGCAACTTCGATGAAACATGAAGCCCATACCCTTTAGGGGTGGGTACTCACCAACTTGTTTCGTGATCAGACGGAATGCTTCTGCAATTCCTGTTTATCATACTATAAGATTAAACAATGACCTGAGAAAATCGACGGCAACACTCTCCATTTTTATACTTATTCATGCTGTCTATTGTTGGCTAGACTATTTTGGGTTTGGTTTCTTATCAGAAGGGGTTTTGAACCGCTTTCTGCTGCAGTGTTGCATAACTTGTGAACCTGTTATATGCTATCTCTCTTACAATCTATTTTGTTAGAATAAACGTATTGTACAACGATGCTTATTATGATTTCTTTGACCATGTTTGGAAATCTTCTTGCGGATACATATTCTCCAAACATCCTTTTCATGGAAGAGAAGACACTTTCAACTATTCACCTTTGTCCATAGCTGACGCTACTCTTCCATTTTTCAAGATTCTTTAGTTGTTGAAGTACAGCTTTCCCTCTTGGATTACAACCCATAAATCTGTACGATGAGTTCTTCCTTACCTTGATTGCAGCTTCTATATTATTATCATACAGGTATCTAAAATTCTCTACTATCATACGTTCCATCTGCAATCACTATTTTCAATCTTATTTGAATCAGTTTCCATTAACTTTTGGTTGGTATACCACCGGCGTAGCAGTATATGACGAGACAGGTCTTAGAGTAAAAGGTCCTGATTCTGACTTTTTTTGGATCAGAGGTGTATACTGTATCATCTAAATTCTCCTATAGAAGTAAAAGAGACATATACACAATTGGTAGACTCCAATAAAAAACACATAGATCTTAACAAAATATTTGTCATTGTTCAAGATGGTGTATTTGAGGGAAGATATAGAACTACCGATTTAGATTCTGTCAGTCAAGCGCTATTAGAAATAGGGGGGTAAATTAAATGCAGGAACTTCTGATATTTCTTCATTACCTTGAAGAACAAGAGCGTTATGTAAGAAAAGATAGTGAACTTGCAATGCTGCTTCCTCTTGGCACATTTGGGTTAAACTCATTTTCCTTTAATTCATCAAAGTCTGCAATATGACATATATCAATATCTTTGTAGTTCTTAAAAGAAGAGGCAATTAGCCTGCTATGAAATATCCACGCTAAATGAGAGAGGTATATCAGCGCTGATCAATCTAGACCGTTCATGAAGAAACGTACAGCATATGAAGTAGAAATTAATCTATCAATCTTGGATATGATCAATCCTTAGAACAAATTGGATCAGTCAAATGTAACATGATTCATGAAGGTTTCGCTACAATACGCAACAGAATACGACATCAAGATGAACTGATGCACGGACGTGAATTTATTCCTGAAATTTATAATGAATTAAGTTGAGCTCTTTGCTCTACGTCGTCACCAGGAACTGTTCCAAATGTGATAGGCGCTGCTTCAAGTAAATTTTCTCTAATAAGGTTAATGTCACCACCATCAGACAAGTCCATTATCGTATCTGCACCATACTTGACCGCTACTTTAGCTTTAGAAATCTCCTCATCTAGATTCTGATACAAAGTAGAGGTGCCAA
>JBAVTY010000777.1:0-4617 GCA_049696495.1 Candidatus Nitrosopolaris sp. | reverse complement strand
CCATCTACGAAATATGGTCCTTCGGTCTGTTGTGGTGTTCCCTTGAGCCTGATCGATGTAGATGCAAGTGCACATGTCCTGTCTGTTGAAGCACTTTTTCGTGTTGCAGATAAATCAGAAGACGACGTTTGTGCAAAGGATTTTGGTAAATTAAAAAATGATATATACGATAGAACCAGACTGGAGCAAATTATGGCTATAACGCATATGGTCTTTGGTATCTTCTGATTATGAGCTTTGAATACCATGAACCACTCACTTTCGCATTTGATTTAAATATTATACCCAGCAGTATCTTATTTGCCGAAAGTCGAAAATCAAAGCCGAAAGCTGTTTTATATCGCGTTAATACCACTAATACTCTACTGAACAGAGTATAAAGAGATAATGATTATTCAATTGATAGCTGTGACAGTACCGTGTTACTATTAAGCATACATTAACTATCTTTAGCCAAAGCTCTTTCTGCATCATTATATCCCTGAGCTATCAATTTTTACATTGTCATTGTGTGTGGTATTTAGTATCTGCCTTCCCTAGCTCCCAATCTAAAGCACAAAGCTTGCTTATTTTTACTAAGTCACCTTGTGATAGACTTTCTGATCTTAATTTCATATCTTGTATCCGAATCAAGTGATGAATTCCAACCTACGTTTTCTTTGATCAGATCAATGTACTCGCTATTAATTTCGTAGAGAAAAGAATTTCGTTTCAGAATTCTGGCAACCTTCATTGTAGTACCACTCCCACCGAAGGGGTCAAGAACTGTCTCTCCTTCAACCGTGTACAGTTGTATCAATCTTGATGGCAATTCATAAGGAAATGGTCCAGGATGTCCTTTGGTGTATGACACACCCATCTCCCAAACACTCCATGATACTTTCTTAATGAAATCTTCAGACAGTATTTCAAGGGGTATTTGCATCTGACCCTCATTCTGAAATATTAGCTATCGGCTTGAAAGAACAAGATATAGCAACACTAACCGTATTAGTGTGATGGATTGTAACTACAACTTCTAGGTAATCAAAGTAAACTGAGGTTGGTAATATTATGTCTTTGTTATATGGATTGACTACGAAGGTTGTATTCATCTTAGAATAGATATCCCATAGTCCTGCAGATTCAAACCTTATACGTATATTATGCAGAGATTGCTTTTCCATAGGCTGCCTTTTTATCCAATTATAGATGGGCATAGCTTTCAAGACAGATTGGTCGATAATTGCGTTAGGGACCCCCACATGGTCTAGTGTCATCGTCTTGTTGAATTTTTTACCTGTTAGAGTATAAAATGCAGGTCTTGATCTAAATGCTAGTTCTACTACACCTGATTTTCTAAGCTTAGAAATAAAGTTTCTGAATGTACCATCTTTCATCTTTCATATGGTATTTTTGCCCTGCTATCTCAAATTCTCTAAAGTCAGCAAATGTGAACGGACGCTCTTCTACCAATACAATTTCTCTTATTTTTAGATTCATAACACCTAACAGCCTACTCATTTCAAATTGTCCTACTTACAGTAAACTGTAATTGTCATCGGAAAAAAAAATGAAATTACAAACGCATTTCCCGAATTAACTAATGCTGTAGTGAATGTGAAATTGTTATCATCAATATTATTGTCAGATATAGATTTTATTTTGGATGGAGAAGTGATTGCTTTTCAAAATGGCAAACCACTTCATTTCCAAGAACTCCAAAAAAGACTTCACAAAAAGAATCTGACAGAACAAATCATGACAGAAACCCAGCTTTTATATGTAGTATTTGATATCATGTATTTCAATGGAGAAAGCCTAATTAAAAAGTCAATTAGAGAGAGAAAAGAAATTTTGTCAAATATATCTTTTAAAGAGCCTATCATTAACTCAATATAAAAGCTTGTTAATTCAGAGGAAGAAATTATTGCGATGTTTGAGAAAAGCAGGGATATGGGTCATGAAGGACTGGTATTAAAAGATCCAGATTCTTATTATCATCCTGGAAAAAGAGGAAGATATTGGGTGAAGCTTAAAAAGGAATTAGATACAATCGATGCAGTTATTATAATTGCTGAATATGGGCATGGAAAGAGAGCAGGTGTGTTATCAGATTACACATTTGCAGTAAGAGATGATGATAGCAATAGTGTTAGTAAATTAAGAACAATTGGTAAGGCCTATTCTGGATTAACCGAAGATGAAATACTCGAAACAACAAAGAAATTAAAATCAATTATCATAAAAGATGAGGGCACTAGAATAACAGTAAGACCAGAAATAATTTTAGAAGTTGCGTTTGACAGTATCCAAAAAAGTAATAGACACGATAGCGGTTTTCCAAGAATAAAGAATATACGTGAAGACAAAAATGTCTCAGATATAGATTCACTCCAAAAAGTCAAACAAATCTATGAAAAGCAGACTTATATTATAAATAAAATAACTAAACAGGCTCGATCCCAACTATGAGTCAATTGATTTCGCACGAGCTTTATCTAGTGGCTCAAATGACTCGAAGGAATTATAGCACTTTCGCGGTTTGCATCTTATACAACGGATGGTTTTGACAATAGAAACCAATCACAAATTGCTGACGTTTTGTGATGTTGCTGAGGCTGCCTTTTACTGTAAATAACTTAGATATTCCATTTATTAGAGAATTATATTCTGGTTTTATTATCAGGGAAGTAGAAGCGCAAAGAGCTATCAAAGGCTCAAAGCGCACTGGTCATAAGGAGGGCAAAAACGTTTTGAACAAATAATTCAATCACATTGATTTGGGGCAACTTCAACCTTCTATCACAAAATGATCTAAAAACGTTATCGTTCATTAATGCAATAAAAAATACCAACTGCTCATAATAACTGCGATTATTCATCAAGAATTTGGCTAGGTTTTCTGCTATAGCCTGCATTTGAGTGTCTGTACATGATTGTAAGTTTTGGAAAGAGACTTCGAACCTATTGGTGTCATCCTCTGTCAAACTGTCATTCATAAATTTAGCACCCATTGTCATCATTGTTATGAACGCCTTCTTATCCATCTTTGCAGCATGAAGAAACGCTAATAGAATGTGCTTGGTTAGGACGAGGGCCAGGCCAGAACTAATTAATCTTGCATGAATATATTCAACTGCTGCAGCCTTTTCGATAGTTTTTCTAATTTTGACAAAGTCCTTAGTCATCATATAAGCCGAGGGATTTCCACCTCTATCATCACCATTTTGATAACCTGCACCCTTTTTTCTAGGAGTCCTTACTTTGTGTTCATGACGTTTGATTTCTTGTTTCCCTTCAAGATGCATGAACACACCTAGAGTTTCGAGCATCTTCAAGACTCGCTCCCTTAGGTCACGGCGGTGCAACAAAATGGTAACCTCGCGACCTCCCTGAGCTTCATAGTCTCCTTCAATGATATTACGAAGATCATTTGCGAGTCTTTGGTTTAATTCTACAGGTTTATACATACGGTCTACGGAATCATTCTTTGCGTAGGCTAAAGTAAAAAGTCCCGCAACGTCCGAACCTGAAGAAAGATCTTTCAGTATCTTTTTTTGCATATTGCATCGCGTTGGTATACTTCTTCATTATGGCATAGGATTTTACTGCATATATGATTATAATTCGGTCAAGAATCTCTATGTCTTCACCTGTCAACTCTGACATGGGGTATTTCGGATTTTCGACCATAATTTACGAATTAGTTTTACATAATTTGAATGTACATCGTATACGAGGTATATGAACAAAAGGATCAATGTGGGCCTAAGATATGAAGTGTATACAAGGCTAAAAGATCAGGGTCGATTCGGTGAGTCCTTTTCTGATCTTGTATCGCGCATAATTGATGCGGCAGATAATCAGGTACTCAAGGAAGGACAAAGCTAAATTGAACAGAACCACTACTTTAGATTTTATCAGCAGAGACTGTAGGAATGGGAAGCACAATTCCTGTCATGGTCGATGGGAAGGAATGGGATTCGAAATCATTTGCATTTGTAACTGTGGCCATAAATTAAAAGCCAACTCACCAATTTTCGAAGAATCGCAATACTCTGTCACTGGTTGCCCTCCGCGATCAGGGTTTTGCGAACCAAGTGCACAGGAGTCACACTTATGATAGTATCGTAAATAAACACTTATGATAGTATCGTAAATAAACGTAATGGAGTTTTGCCGCTACCATTTGTGTTCGCAAGGTGTGTAAAAGTTCAAGAAAAGATATTCTGACCTAAGGATTTTTGTATAGTTCTTAGCCAGAATGTCAGCTTTGGAAGAGAGTATATAGGTTCGAAATTATTTACTGTTTTATAACTTAGCCTACCCACGGACGAAATATGTATAAAGGGAACGGGGCGTGGATAGACTAAGTTATTATTCATGGACATCACCGTGCTTTTTAGCTTTGGATTTCAATAAATCAAAAAGCATAACCCGATGTGGCTCTAACCAGAATGTGATGAATAAGTTCACAGAGGCACTTCTGTGGTATGAATCTTGATGTTCTGCATCAAGAGGCTTTATTAAAAATCATATTTGCGGATGTAATACAAATGATGGGAAAAATTGTCCTTGGTGTAGAAAACTATGTCATCATGATGCGTCATTGAATCCAAGGATCTTAATTTCGCC
>JBAVTY010000776.1:0-3681 GCA_049696495.1 Candidatus Nitrosopolaris sp. | reverse complement strand
ACCACCTGGGCCACCTGGACCACCTGGACCACCTGGACCACCTGGGCCACCTGGGCCGCCACCTGGACCACCAAATGGACCGCCATGGCCGCCGCCACCCGGACCGCCAAATGGGCCGCCATGGCCGCCGCCACCCGGACCGCCAAATGGGCCGCTGCCATCTGGGCCGCCAATAGGACCGCCTGGTCCACCTATGCCGCCAATAGGACCGCCTCTACCATAATAGACGTAGTGTCCGTGTACGTAGTAGCCGTGGTATGCGAAGTGCCCGTGTACGTAGTAGCCGTGGTATCCACCGGGATGAAAGTACCTATGGCCGTAGAAGCCATGGAACCCAATGGAGCCGTGACCTCCGCTATATGCAAATGCTAGGTAACTTCCAACTATAGGACCTGAAGCAAGCAAGAATACTAATGCCACCGCAACACCTAAAAGAGCAATACTTATTTTTGATTTCACTATAATATAGTCATGTACTTTAAATAAATACATTTACGAACTTGCATGTACTCAAATGTTCTATACCCCAGACGTACAATTGAATTATTAGTCAAGACTGCTTATTTTTCAAACCCAAAATTAAATCGGTGCCACAAGTTAACAGAATGAAATTTTATATCATCATCAGTGGCGAAATGCAATAATGTAAAAGGATAATTTTTATCATGACTGGTATGAGTTGTGCAATATCATTCCCTAATAGAATTGAAAATTTTCTTGTTTATTCTACGTTTCAAAAGAACCCTTAAAATAAAATATCTAAAGAAGCGCCAGAGCTCGTTAACTATTTAAATAATCAAACATCTCTTTTGGTTCGTTTGTTATAAATCATACTCCTATGATACATATCACTCGTGCTACATCCTCAAAACCTCGATTGGCGACTAAAGCAATAACTGCACGTGCGCTCTCTTCACGCACTTATCGTCGAAGATGTCCAGAGTTTGTAAACTTGTAAAAATATTTTGGCGGCAGAATATGATAAGATAATGAATCCTTTTATTTTAAGAATCATCGATATAGAAGTATTAGGCTTGCCCATTGCACCTTCTAGTCTTATTATGTAAGATAAAGCTGATTGTTAAGGGAAGCATCAACAAGCACAGTATACACAAAAGAGATTCCAACATATTCACATTCACAGAACAACAAAAGATCAAGAGCCAAAGCAGTTACTTGATCTTTTCACTCCAATTTCTGCAAGGTACGATTGTAGGATAAAGGCAGAATACCATAAGGACATAATGAGCTTGCTAGAAGAAGGGATGGTACTCGGAGTTAAGAACTTTAAAACAAAACTTGATCAGAATAACAATAGCAGCAATGAACGATTCACCTTGTTAGCAGCATCTAGAATATGGCCGGATCACTATGGCTTACGGGCCATCTCTGAACATACGTACTATCCGATGCAGTTCGAAGTAATAGAACAGTCTGTTGATGAGTGGGGTACTGATGATCAATCGACAATGATGATCCAGATAAGTGCAATACCTGTGAATTATAATTTAGTTATCAATGGAGATAGCAATCACCGTGTTAGCAGCAGCAACTACGGTTACATCAGGGGCTTCTCATATCTCCTTATTGGTGATGGGGCGTACGTGCTTAGTGCTAATACTGTCAGTGAAATGTACAATCGAAGGGTTTTGGATAAGATGCATTGGCAGTTTAAGGAAACTTCTCCTGAAGCAAAAAAAGATCTTCGAATATGGATAATAAAGATGTTCGAGTATTAGGAGGATAAGATCCCAATCTATGTTAACTTTGATAGCATGGTAAGATATCACTTTGGAATATTTTCATTTACAGGCGATGGAAAAAGCAACCTTTTATCAAATGTGTTGAGAAAAATATTGCTACATACTCAAGACACTAAGATTGTCATCTTTGACATATCGTCAGAGTATCCATTTTTGCTTATGGATATTTTTGCTGATCCGAAAATTAAATCAAGAATCATCTTGGAATCGCCTGTGAAAAGCTCTGAACAATTTTACATCTCAGTTGTGAAACCCAGAGAATACTAAGATGATGAGAGGGTAAAATCTGGTCTCGCAAAAATATTTGATAAGAAGATCGTTAGTCACTTTGTTAAACCAGAATCAGTGGTACCAAGGTGTTCTGATATCCTCGCTGAATTAATAGCTTTAAAAAGTGAGAGTGTGGACAAGCCTCACTACATAAACGCAATTGATGATATTTATCAAAAATTACTTGACTGCATGATTGAAAATGGCCTAACAGAAACGCATTTCATCGATGAAAATTTTGTGCATATTCTTTGTGAAGTAGCCATGAATGCAATGAAAACTTGCGAGGTTAATGACAAAGCTTCCCTGTATGCATGGACAACAACCAGAGACACCTTGACAGGTCGTCTTAAAAAGAAGAAAAATCAGAGCAATGACGATCAAGGCATCACAACGGATAAACTCAGAACCATAATAGAAGAGAATACAAGACTAACCTGCATTTCTATCTCTGATCCCTACACTATCAAACAACTTGTGCTGGACCTGAGCAGCGACTTCCTGTATAAGCGAAAGAAGCAGTTCAAAGTGAAACCATACATTCTCTTTGTATTTGACGAGGCGCAGGAGTTTGTTGCCGATTTATCAAACGCAAGAGGGATTGAGAAGGAATATAGCATCGCAGTTGAGACCCTGCTCAGACAGGAAGAAAATATGGTCTTGGAGGATGTATTGCGACACAAAGAATTGCCTACCTAAACACAAATACTCTGCAGCAATTGCACACGTACTTTGTTGGGACACTGCCTAGACCCTATGATAGAAATCTAGTCAGCAACACCTTTACTATCGATCAAGGCATCATTGAAAAGACGTTAGAATTTGCTCCAGGGCAGTGGTTGCAACAGGAATAGAAAACGTTCCAATATTTAAAGGCAGATAATGCGGAAACAGAGATAGAAGCGTTTTTGCAGAAGACATTACATCGCATTCCCACCGATCATAGTCAACGAGTAACTGCTTTTTAGGGCATTCATTAATATCTTGTAAATCAAACCCCATGAACTTCTTGGGATATGTATTCTGATTCTTGTGTCGTCGAGTTTAGAAATATGATATGAGCCAGTGCCATCAGGAATCCACCCTTTATTATTCGGGTCTACTTACTGTAATGCTTTTATCAATTTCCCTATTTTCATTTTTTAGTTTTTCTCTCCATTTTCTTCAAGAAAAGTAGTATCAAGTATGACAAGCTTCAGATCTGGGTTTTCCTGCAACGACTTTACAGCCATATAGTATTCGGCAAATTGCATTAGTGTAGAAGGCAGTCTTTCAGGGTCAACTGCTATCCCTCCTTCGGTTGTCTCACCTACTACATTTGATGCATCTTCTTCATGGATAGGTATTGCAGCTGAAACATTGCTAACGTTATTTGCTTCTAGAATCTCCCCACAGTTACATCCCTTTTCTACAAATTCTAGCTGGCCTATGTATCCGAAGGCGCCAGCATAAAATATCAACATATCAAGCTGTTGGTCCTGACTCTGTGTTCCATCTATAGCAATAAAGGAGATCTTTTTCCTACCAAAAAACTTCTCTGCAGTCTCCTTTGCTACCTTTACATCATATCCTTCACGCATGAGCAGTTTGATGTCATCCGAACATTTTGACAATAGCGCGGTTTTATCTCGGAAGGATCCCATAAGAT
>JBAVTY010000775.1:0-2645 GCA_049696495.1 Candidatus Nitrosopolaris sp. | reverse complement strand
TCAGTCAAACAGAGATATTACTGTGCTTTCTTGTACAACGTATGGAGAATCGTTTCTGTTGCGAAAATCTAAATCAATTAAGAAATAATGGCTATGTTCATGAGCGATTGGTTTATCTCCAAAAACTTGATATAAAAACGGATTTGCCGCTAAACCTTCGGCTTTATAATTTTTGTACAATGTGCGGTACACGTGCTAATAAAGATCATGACGACATTAATACCCACTGCGTTGCGTTCAATACAGGGATAATCAACGGAAGATTTGGCCTCCTGGCGATCTTTGATAAAGCTGCTGATGAAAATCAGTATATTTTTAATTTAGATAGACATGACAAAATATTAACAGTGTCGGTTGGACATCCAAACTATCCTGAACCGACCCGTTTACACTTTTGTCCCTATTGTGGTCGCGCTATCAGTTAGTAGTTAGGAGTCCAGTAGTGCTATTACGACATGTTATCAATGAATTCCTCGATGAACAAGAGGCTTTATATAATAACATTGACTACATCGAGGATTTTATTCTAGAAATGAAGGATCGTGATCATGTGGTTCTTACATTTGATAATGAATCCCAATTTAAAAAGATTGTTACAACCTTTGTAAAGCGTGGGATCGACTGCAATCAGATCAATGTACTGTTTATTTATAGCAAAGAAGAGCAAAAATTTCTAGAATCACTTGACAAGATTCCAAATATAAATTCTTTATTTAACTCAGGGGAAATAACAATGATTCCAGTTGAAGAAAGTGCTGGTAATGATAGTGTTTGGTTTGACCATGTTCTTAAAAAGCTCTTCGATACGGTAACGTTAGCAAATAACAGGTTGAAAGCAGGATTAAATGTCCTAGGTACCGTCCCAGGAAAATTAATAGAGCAAGGAAGATACGATGAAGCGATGAGAGTAGAAAATACGTTCGCTAGAGCGATGAAAGAATATGAAACTCCATTGACAGTAATATGTCTGTACAAATCAATTCCGGTAATCCTAAATGAGCGTGTTCCAGAGTATCATGATCTCATAATCAAGAGCAAGAACTGATTCTTATGACCCACGGTAATGCTTGTTGTTCAGCCGCATATGCAACCGGTGATAGACTTGTAGCAGTAAGCTTTTTTCTGTGCGATTCAATGCCTTCTAATCGATCCACACCCACAGTGTCAGTCACCTAAAACGAAGGTGTGATCTAGTTTGAGTAAGGCTCCTCCTTTTAGAACTTGTTTTTGACATTGGTTTGCTACTTGGTGATTCCTTTTGTGGCATTTAGGATTAATTGGGCGATCTCAATTGGGTGGGATACAAGCGAAGCATGGCTAGACGGCAGTGAGATAGTAGTAGCATTCATCTGTTTTGCGAACATACGTTCTAGAGCAGGAGGGATAACGTGGTCATTCTCAGACACCTCATACCATGTCGGAAGTTGCTTCCAAGCCGGAGGACCAGATTTTGCGTTTACTAATCCTGATATATTAGCTGGTTTCTGCACAACAGCCAGGATCTTAGCTTGAGCCTGATCAACATCTTGAACAAAAAAATCATGGAATAGAGCTTGGTTTAAGTACGCGAATCCTCCTTTATCGAAGATCAAGAGAGGTTTTCCTTCAAACTCTTTCGGAAAAGGTGGCTGAGAGGTGCTCAGGGATTGGCCCTCGCGAGGGGCAAGGGCAGCAACGTAAACAAGGCCTTTGACGTTGGGATTATTATAACCAGCATTCGTGATAACAAATCCACCATATGAATGTCCAACAAGAATTACCGGTCCACCAATGAGGTCAATTGCACGGTTTACTGTAGCAACATCATCTGCTAGAGAATGGAGAGGAAGTTCTACGGCGATAACTCTATGTCCTGCATCTTGTAGAAAAGGAATTACTTTACTCCATGAAGATGCATCCCCCCACAAACCATGGACTAAAACGATGTCGATTTTTGTGGCATTTGTTATTGTGTTCTTTATTCCTGTAGGTTCCATTGATGTCTTGTTCTGCGCGCTAGCCGAAGTAAAATAAGTGGTTGATGACAAGCCTGCAACGATCGCAACACTTAGAAACATGAAAACTAAAAATTTTGTTTTTTGATTATATTTTTCGTGTAGCATATGCATTATACATATACATTGTATATAAGTTGGACCATAATATCATTTGATGAAATGTATGCTCTCACATCAGGTTATTGTTTGTTGGTGGGAGTAGCTCAGTAAGTCTCAGGGTTACCCATTGTAGAGCAATTCATGTCATTTGTATTCGTTGTATTCGCACAGAACAAGACGGTAATGAAACCTACAGCGAAAGGAGATTCCACTAATTGAACATACGTTACGCTCATGGGAGGGATGACCATACGAAGCATTAGTCACATAGGTCAACTCCAAACCATAGAAGACGACAATAGCGCCGTGGTGCCAGCCGGAGAGATGATTCGGATCTTGATGGAAGACAATAGCCACATAGCTAAGATGATACGCAACGCAATAGAGGTATGCGACAAGAACCGGGACTCTCCCACTAGCAACCTGCTCCAGGACATTCTGGACAAGACAGAGCGTCGCAAATGGTTCCTTTACGAAGTGTTACAGGGGATCAAAGAATATCGAATAATTTAATAATCAATTACAGATTATAATATACCAATATGCTAT
>JBAVTY010000774.1:0-7468 GCA_049696495.1 Candidatus Nitrosopolaris sp. | reverse complement strand
TGGAGGTTGCCCATGCGCAAACAGCGTCATGATCTGTTTCCGGCATTCTCTCAAAACCCGTTACATGGACATCATGAGTATCACTTAGCCTGTTCATTAGATAAGCGCCTGCCACACCTATACCAACAACAGCGATTTTCATAAGCGATCCTTCACGATAGTTATGTTCAATAAAAACATTTCAATTCCCCTCAACAAACGCTATATCATCTGGTTGGTGCCATGTATAAACGGGCTCATTGAATGAGTGAGTTGTAAATGAGTTTTTTTATCGTCAGGATAATATGCAATTTGATTGCCCAAGGATGAACGTAACGATAGATTATGAAAAAAGTTAAGTTCAAACTTACTCATCCAATCGCCGAAAACGGAACAAAGGACTGAGAACTTACTCATCCAATCACCGAAAACGGAACAAAGGACTGAGTTAGCAATAGATCACACGAAGGAAGACCGAATCGTTAAAGCGATAGAAGACCTGACATATTCGGTTAACACCATGATATACGCAACACTTGCTGATTCAGAAGCGGCTAGAAATATAGTAAGAGCAAAATTGGCAAAAAATGAATAAGTCTGGGCTGGGTGTAAAGAATAATGGTGCATTCTAGGTTGCTGTTTCTGAAATTCGGTGTCTAAGTCGCTAACTTGGAATTAGAATGCTTTTTTCTAGACTCTGAAAGCATCTTAATATCTGAAATAAATTTGTCAAATTTTTTAACTCGGCTGATCTCTTCAATATTTGCTTCAGTCATTACATACCATCCGTGTCTGTTTCAACAATTGCTCTGCCTTTCTTAGCTGGATTCATAAATGTTAAAGTTCCATCCTCATCAAGGGTAATAAAGAAAACTTTAATGTCTTTTGTGACAGGTGCAGACAAAAGCTTAAGTTTCCAGTAGCCAGTCTGAGAAATTCTCTCCCGCAGTGTTGATTTGGTGGAAACAACTGCCAATACATAGCCATCCGACGGGTCAAAAATAACTAGGTCAACATCAGGAAGACGCATACCAAATTCTCCATAATCAACCAAAAGATTCCTCCTAACTATATCAAATATTTCGTTTGACTTTGATGAAAAATTCTCTCTGAGAAACCTAAAAATATATTCAGTCCAAGCTCCTTTACTTCACTGGTCAAGATATAAAACAGAAGCTTTTCCAAATTGTTGCCTTTGAATGCTCTCCAGGATTGCTCATGATCTGTCATGTCTGGACGGGTATCAAAATATTTCTTGTGAATAGACGTGGCTTCTCTTAAAATTTCAGAGATATGACGATAAGAGTTGAATTAAATCATCCGAAGTGAAGCTCACTTCAAATTTTCTCCATAATGAGAATGTTTTCTATAGGATATGCAAGTCTGTTTGCCATTGACGTGGAAGCAAACCTACCTGTTTTCTCGTCTCTGGTCAAGGGGAGAATTTTGCTTGGAATTGGTCTTCTAATAATTTTGTAGGTTTTGAATCCGATATTCTCCATAGTCTCGGCAAACACATTTGCATTTTGGATTTCGACCTTTTTAAGGTCGGTATCACCTATAACTATAGCAGCTTTTCCACAACGTTTCAAAACTCTATGCATCTCCACAAAACATTCTTGCATCTCAAAGAAATATTGCTCAACACCATCGGCTTCCCTCTTGTCTACTGAGCGAAGCTTATCCGCCGTTTCTCTTCCTGTTTTGCTGTATAGTTTGACTAATCTGTTGTCTTTCTGTATAGATCCTATGAATTTGCTTCTGAACTCTGATAGACTATCAGCGTATCCTAACCATATTGCAGTTAGTTGATGAAGATCAGCATATTCGTATGAAGTGACGTATGGTGGACTTGTAACAATCAGAGTAGCAGAATTATTACTTATTTTCATTTTGCGTGCATCGTTGTCATCAACAACACAGGGGATGTCTTTTCTGGCCAACATATTCCAAAAGTGTCCATTTTTTACCACCATCTTTCTGATCTGGAAGACATAGCTTTTGTAGGCGTCAGCAGTTATCTTTCTCTTGTCCCTTGTAGGTTTTACCGACTTCGTCATCCAATTTGAACACCCTTTCAGTATATTGGAAAATGCACAAAGTGAAAATATACGCACTCTCTCATCGTCAATTGTATTAATGATAGATAGTATAGTTGCTAAATCATTCTTCTGTTCCTCTGGAAACCAGTAGTCTAGTCGTTTATGATTGGATATTTTGACATCGAAGTTATCCGTCACAAGAAGCATTTGTCCGTATCTATTTGCAATACTTGATTTTATCTTGGCTAATAATGAGGAAGCCTGTTGCTGTAGGAATAACGGGTCGATAAGAGTAGTTTTGGCCTTACTTATCAAAACAGAGACTGGATTAATATCAGTTCCATATGCCCGTCTTCCATTAACAATGGCTTCAATCAACGTAGTTCCAGAACCCACAAAAGGATCACAAATGAGATCACCGACATTGCTATTCTCCTTGATGACTCTGCTAGCTAATTGTGGAATGAATTTGGCTGGATACCTATGATAGTCATGAGTAATATACGAAGTCTGAAGCCGACTCAAATCTCTAAATGACCAAGAATCATCCACTTCTTTGGATCGTGCAGATTGCATTATTGTATCTATTACAGTATTCTTATTTCCTAATATTCTTTTGAATTGGTGTAATTGATTCGGGATTGTGAGTTGGATTTGGGATCCTTACTTACGTTCCTTTATCTCTGATCTTTCTGGCGTTCGTAATTTCAGAAGGCGTTTTGACTCAACATCAACCTCATAGACTGATCCACGGTCAATATCTACCTAATGGGGCTTTTCTACAATCCCTGACTGGAATGGTTTGTACTAGATTTTATTCCAAATACACTTACTAGTTGAATTATGTATTGGTGTGCCTCTGTGTAATATGAAATTGGTTGGACTTTGTGCTTGATTGAAATTTTCTGTTCTAATAATTAATTCGTATCTAAGATTTTCCATAATGTCTTGCGTTGTTGTTTTAGCATATGAATAACTCCGACATCTCGTTAGGCTGTTAACTCACTCGTTTGTTTTTCTTGGTACTGCTTTCGTTTCCTTTCGTTCCGTTTTCCTGTATACCAGCTTAACCCAAATATGCCGAACATTCCTGCCAATAACGCAAGGCTGCCGAAACAGACTCCTACCATTTTGTTATCGTTTTCCATATGTGATTGGACTATTTTTACTTTACGTTCTGAATTACGGGTCATCGTCACGTGCTCATAATCCGTTTTGGTTAATTTGTAAGGATATGTATTCCTTTGCGTTAATCTTGAACATGTAGTCCTAATAACAGTTAGAAAATTTGAGATGACTCGCACATTTCTTGCTGATTTCACTCTTTATCGTGCATGTGTTGCACATGCCCCTTGTTACTAATCAGCTCGATGAAGAAGATTATGGTTAAACAAAGAGGGATGAAACATACCTACTAAAAGAACATTTATCTACGTAGGTATTTATAAATTTGCGTCCTTATGAATACGCACAAGTATTATATATTTAAGATACAAAGGTAGGCGTATATAAATGGTAGATAGGATTAGGGTAAAAATTTATGAATTCAAATCTCGCCATAGTATCAACTTACCAAGTGAATTTGTTAGGGACAGCGCTTTTCCTTTCAAACCTAGCGAAGAATTGCTAGCGAGAATAGACGACAACAGAATAGTTATTGAGAAGTTAAAGAAATGACTTCCAATTATAAAGACAGTCTAGAAATATAAACCATTACATTACATTTGCAAATAGACATGGATATGTCTATTAAAAGATGAGTTGTTAGTTCATACTATCAAATAACTGATTTTATGACTATTGTATAACTTTTCTAAAATTCTAACGTTCTCTGATTTGTCAATCACTTTATCTTGGTCGATTGATCTATTCTATTTTACCATAGAGGTTCGATGCCTTATTTTGAGTGTTACGTCATCACTAGGAGTACCTTTTAAATTCTAGAGGCTAAGTTAGCAAGCCAGCTCTTATTCCTTTAATTTAACAGCTCCATTACAAGTACGATAGTTTGTTCGAATTGACCGTGCAACAAGGAACGGAGTAATTACCAAAACTGGAATGCTTAAAGCAATGAACAGAGTTTGAAATGATGCTAACGCAGAAATACTTTCTCCCACAACACCAAATCCCAAAAGCGCTGAAAAGAAACTACCAGCACACGTCGGGCAGCCGACAAATAATCCACCTGCCGCTCCTACACTTCCAATAAAAGATATTTTCTTGGTACTTCTGAATTTTGTTGATATTTTAAATGCGTATACACCTAGGGCAGTATTAAATCCTACCAATCCAGACACTCCTACTGCTAAAATAATATTTAACGGTATCAACAAGATCAAAAAATGATCTGTAACGTAAGCAGAGAACATAGGTACGTAACCTGGAATATTGCAGCAAGGAATTATATTGATGGACGGGATTGCGATCCCCTGCTGGCTGAATGAAACATCGTTCCTATAAATAAATATTTGAGATAAAAACCCGAAAAATATGCCATATGCTATCGCAGTCATTACCATGACTTTCCAATATTTATTTTCTGAAAATGCATTGGTGATATAATACACTAAACTATTGGAGTTCATCGATCCATGTTGTTCGGCTTTAAATATTTTAACTAATCCGAAAGTAATGGATGCCATTGAAGTAAAGGTTATTGCAAGAATGCCGCTTGCGAGTGTCTTTACCTCTGCTGTTAACATGACCAGATGTTCGCCCGCAACCATAGTGAATCTTGAGTAGATAAAGAAAGCTAGGATCAGAGAAATCATCCCTACAAACGCAATTCTAAGGCCACTTTTGCGCAACTCTATGGTGTTCTCTATGTTAGTCATATTCGTCCTCTACACCCTCTCAACCAGAATCCAATTAACAGAACAGATATTTCTGATTACCTCCACTGGCCTTACTTCTGATTTCAATGTCCATAATTTTATTCAGTTTCATGATCTATATAACTAATCGTGTTCAATTTGGATATTTTGCTATAAATCAGCTATACGGAAAAGCCATACTTAATTTATTCAGGAATCCTGCATTAATAGACAGTTGTCATTCCGATTTAATATAAAATCGATCTCTCTACAGATATCTGCTGTGAGAGTGCTAGCAAATATTTTCTGCCAAGCGTGGACAGATTTTTTTGGCACAGCAAATAACCCTGCCTGAGAGAAAGTCTGCACTATACATTCACATGGAGAAGGCATAATTTTAAGACTGATTGTGTCAATGGGAGCAATCGACGTCGTATTCAGCGGCAAAGAACCGATAGATGGTTAGAAGGCTCGTAGCTTGGGTATCAGGTACTATAGTGTTTCTAACTTTTTGATGGCATAGGTCTTTAGCTCATGATTATTGCCTAGTTTATCTATTATATCTAGAAGTGCCATCCTTGCATATCCACCATGAGATACCAATGTATCAATCAACGATTTTCTGTTCTCGATGTAAAATTCAGACATTATCATTTGCTTAAGTTTGCTTATTTCTTTTTCATGTCGTTCTTGATCCGACAATAATCAAATTTCATGTTAGACAGCATTAATATTTATAGCTATTCTAGGACTCAGATAGAGACCTTTTATTGAGTTACTGTTGCTATATCATATGACAATTGCAATAACCTAGAGGATGGGATGGTCAGTCCGCATCATTTGTGAATCTTATGTGCAGCCTTTATCAAGTTCTTAAACACATCCGACTACCGATTTCATGACTAACTATTAATATATCTAAATCTAGTGAATAAGGCTAGCTACCTACTTAGACTTGACTGTGCCCGTAGGATCTGCTTTATTGTTATTTAACATCCTCCTATCATCAGGCCTCACTGGATGTATAGAGAAAGTAGGTGGTTAAGCGAACTTGACTGACTCCAAGCTTGGAGTTAATAGTGACGAAAATCAAACTATGAGTTCCAACATGATTTTAAATTTCAGGTCGATACTAATCATATATGCCATATCCAAGGCAGCCGCATAACAAACACATCTTCTTGATGCTACTGCGTTGGCAGGAAAATCTGTTGATACTAATGAACATGCAGTAATAGCTCGCCTTGGGATAGTACATGGATTTCTGTTGGAAATGGGAAATTCCTATTTTCTCATCAACTATCCGTGACGGATATGATAGATGATGGTTCAACGACGATGGACATGGTGACGATTCCAGGAATGGGAACGAAGATTGGTCCTATGGCAACTCATTCCCATAAGAAACACTGCACCTATACCAAATAGCATTTGTTTTCTAATTAAATCTTGATTAAATAGTCTTATATTTTGTACAAGAAAGGCTATTTCCAAGAGGTTTTTGGAGATGAAAAGATATCATCTTGCAAGTATTGGTTAGAAAACTTATGCTAATTGGGATAGCTAAACCGATCGCATATACTATTTCAAATCGAAATAAAATGAACTCTAATTAAACTACGAAATACGTTTCAAAATATATGCAAAGTCAAGTGTGACGCAGATAATTAGTATTTGATTGTAAAATATCGACAATATCCCACAGACTCGTCACGCTTATCTAGTCTGTCATTTTCATAGTTGTATCAAAATTCTCTGAGGACAGTATTAAAATTATCATCTCAGTCGCAGTGTATTGTTGAAGCGATGGAACTTTCATTGTATCGGCTGCTACTAAAACAGGAATTCATTAATTTTGGAGAATTCGTTCCGATAACCGGAATAATGATATCTAGAATATTTCAGGTAAAAACGGCCAGCTAACGTTTAAGTACGATAGTAAGGAAGTAAAAGCTAATAGTCTAAAGATATGTCTTCAAATGTAGATGATCGTGTAAAAGATAAAAATCCTGCTACTGGAACTAGTAATACTAACACAGATAATCCCAAAGCATCAACTAAAGTAACAAATCTGAGAGTTGCAGAAGTAGCCGAGCAACGAGATGTAGGAAGAAAAATTGGCAGAATAGATCCCCATGTAGCTGAACTTCTAAATATTTCCAGTGGAGACGCTTTAGAACTGTCATCACTCGGAAAGAAAAGTACTGTTTTGAGCTGGCCAGCGAAGGAAAGCGACAGAGGCAAAGGCCTTATACGCATTGATGGCTACACTAGAAACAAACTCGATGTAGGAATCAATGATACGATAGAGGTCAGAAAAGTGGAATCAAAAGATGCCAAAAGCATAACACTGGCCCCTACTGAACCCCTTAGAATAGTGGGTGCGGAAGAGTATCTTACTGATTACCTCAATGGAGCCTTAATGTCCAAAGGTGACACAATCCCAATCAATGTGATGGGCCAGAGAATTGACCTTGTAGTGATATCCACGAATCCATCAGGCCCAGTCAAGTATGACTTATGTTAGCAGAGCGAAGTCTGTCCAACTTCACCATACACTCAATCCCCTAACATCTCATTTCAATTAAAGACTACTACTGCCATCTAGTTAAACAATCTGATTTGTACTACTAA
>JBAVTY010000773.1:0-2632 GCA_049696495.1 Candidatus Nitrosopolaris sp. | reverse complement strand
ATATTCATGATCCTTTTCTTTATTACGTAAATAATTCTAAAACACACTAAAACTAAAACCGGTGTCCTGCAAATTTATCTCTGATAGTTAATCAAAATTAGTCATGACCAGCCATGTAGTCTTCTGTCAATGGTACGAAGCTGTTCCAACTTGTCATCGAGAAGCGTGTTGTCACCGTTAATGGAATGGTATATAGCCCATCGTATAATGTCATCTGGATTAGTATGGTATTGAGGATACTTGTTTACCAGTCGTTTAAGTTCTCCAATTTTTAGTATGTTATCGAGGGATAAACCGGTTCCAAAATTTTGATCGTCCATTGTAGCCGGAGGTCGATATGTTGGACTAGTGTAATACTGCGATGCATCCAGAGGTATTTGTTGAGGGATGCGTCTAGGCTAGAAAGTATCCCCGACGCTGTCTGCAACCGTCGCAATTCCTAATTGAACGCTTTTGCTATACAAAGGGGGGTTGTTAGCCACATATCGGTCCGATGATCTGCCCAGCAAATATCCGCCATGCCTTCTCTTGATATGAACATCAAGATTCCATCGCCTTGTCGAACGTTGATCACAATGTGGACAAATGCAGGGTTCTCTCATCTAGTTTCGCCCTTGATTCTTCTACTTGGTATCGGGTCAGTCGCAGCGACTGTGAAGTTACTGCAGTAACTGCAGGCTAAAGCGATAATGAATATCATGCCAACAATAAAGATTACAAGTTTATAACATTTAGTATAATGAGATTCCCTATGTGAAAGCCGTCAAATCAGTTTGATTTCTCAGGGTAAAAAATACTGCAAATGCTGTCATAGCGCCAGATCTTTCAGATTCGTCAAGACATTATCGAGGCTGGCATGATACTGTTCGCGTCAGGATTTGGGAACAACCTAAAAGGTTTCCGTCCATCCTTTACCCATGCCTTATCATCCATGCTTTAGCAAAGTATCAATTGTTCCATTACAAGGAAAAAGCAATCTTATTGTAGGATAAAGCAACTGCTTATATCTGCTACTTAGACTACCTAAAATGTAGCAAGTATATTAGCAAAGAGAGACTAAAATGTACTACGGCTGTACGACAAACATAACTAGTTAAAATGTGGGTATTCAGGATGGCTAGTAAAGCTAATGTGACACATGTGGTTTTAAGCTTGTTAATTTTCAGTACGTTTCTATCACCAATTGTGTTGGAGAAACAAAATCTATATGCGTTAACTTCAGGAGATCGCTACAATAGTGGATTCTCACATGGACAACAACAAGCAGCAATAGGTTTTCAAAATAACAGCCCTTTCAACCCGGTATGTGTTAAACACACCAGTTATTACTGTGCTGGCTATGTTAAGGGGTATAATGTTACATGGAATAATCTAGCGGCTAAGTGGCAGACATCAAATCCTAATCCTCCCACTTCCAATCCTACTAGTCCATCGCGTCCTGCTTCAAATACTAACACCACGGTCGCTAACCCTCATACTATTATTTCACCATCAGCAGACAATTGGGTTGGACCATTCATTATATTTGTCATTATTGTCGTTATTATTGCTGCAATAGCACGGAAATTAAAACATAGAAGAGGAAAGTATAAAGAAAGAAAGGATTTCTCAGATCCGGTTAAGGAAAGCGTCTAGAAAAGCAACATAACAGATGCGCTTATTGTAACAGGGTGTTGAATGTAGTTGATTGGCATCATAGAAATGGCGATAGGTCAGATAATAGAGAATCAAATTGTGTAGCGTTATGTCCGAATTGTCACGCAATTAAAACCCGTAGACATCAATGAAAGCATAACTATGACAAGCTACAAATCGAGGCAGAATTCACTGTTACTGATTGGACATCTGTCTATGTGACTAGACAACAATTTTCTTTAAGGTTAGGATGTGCTGTTTGATCTATAATAGGGCAATTATAGACTTTCCTATCCACCTATGAAACAATATGTATATCCTGATCCACCACACAGAAACATACCTTGATCATCCATTTAGCTTCTGCCGCCTAATGCATAAAATATTACAAGGTCTTGCTTATTCCCATGGAACCTGTGGTCGGCTTTTGCAGGAACAAAAATGGATGTTCCTTGTTTGATTTGATGATTTTTTCCATCTAGTTTGATAAAGCCATTGCCCTCAATAACATAATAGACATCATCAACCGAATGTGGTTCTTGGCTGTCATTTTCACCAGGATGTAAACGTATGATACCGGCCTGTATGCCTCCTGTGCTTATAAAATCTATGAAGTACCCTCCTTGACCATCAAGTTCAGACAGAAGATTGTTTAGTTCGTATAATTTGGGATTCATCTCTTTTGACCCAGTCTAACCTTTGCGTGATGTTTATAGATTAACATTGGTCGTTGTCTTTGAATTGAACAATATTTGAAGGTAGGCGCTATTGAAGGCATGGAAAATTACAGTGGTATCACTAACAGGTTCAACATTCGTTTGTCTTACAGTTTCCAGCATTATCTACGCCTATTCACCCTGTCTTCGATGCTTTCTTGTATAACAGCCCGCTTTTTTGTCAGCAACCGTTACATACCTCTATTCATCGCATTGTAACATGTGGATATCTTTTTGAATACTGGTGGATCTTGGGTCTATAATTTATGAATCTAAAAAGG
>JBAVTY010000772.1:0-19457 GCA_049696495.1 Candidatus Nitrosopolaris sp. | reverse complement strand
GGAAGATTGAATTCTTCTATTTGCTCTTCCGTCACAGCTATTCTTTGAAAGTCTATACCTTCCAAACCCAGCAAAAGAAGTTATACAGTTATGGAAGAACCCGTGACCATCCGCGGAGGATCATGCGCCGAAAGAAAGATCAACAAGTCAGGAGATTACTCCTGTTGTTACATGCTAACAAAATCTTTAAGTATCCAGTGGTTCCTCGTCCTCAAGATAGGACTTGCCTACAGTACTGGCAAATATACATCCTATCTCGCAGGTTGCCAACCCAATTCGAAATTATACTACAAAGTAACTAGTCTTAAATTCTTGTACTTCTTCGGCGGAAGGAATTAGATTTATAATTTCTATACTACTAACGATCCTTGGTCTGCTTTACAATTTCCCTCAGATGTGCCAACGACCTTACCTGACCGCCATTAACTTTCTTATAAATTCCCCAATATACTCCTCGAGTTATATCATTTCTGTCCTTTAACACCTTCAGATAGTATCTCATTGCTCTTATCCTGGTAACATAGACCTTTTTCTTACCTGTTCTTGCTGACTTTTTACCTTTCTTCGATCCTGCGCCTGTTCCATGTTTCCTGCGAATGGCAAGCTTCGCCTTAGCACGCGCTCTAGAGGTTCCCCGGTGCTTAACCGTCCAGATCGTTCCATTCTTTAACAGACTGCGCATATTTTCTCGTGTAATGGAATCTGCTACATCATCGAGTTTATCGGGTTCAAACCTCACCCTATTCACACCGACGCCAAGGATTCGAGCAATTAATTCCCTTTTTTTCCTTATATTTACTACCAATTAGTGGTTTACGCCTCTTACTCCCCGCTTTCTCCTACTGATTTTATCTTTTTGTTGTTCTCGGTTGTCTGTGAAGCTAGTTTGCCTGCATTTAGTACTTTGATCCCTAGGCTACTAGCTTTCGCCAGAATCTCCTTTCTTTTTCGTGTTCCAACTGTGTGTGCCAATCTAGCAGCATCCTTACTTACATCAAGTTTGGTAAGATCATTTACGTTGAAAACGATATGATCAATATATCCTGATGGATGGAGACCTCTTGCTCTCTTCGGCCCTCGATAACCGATTTTAACAATGGGCGGTACACCGGAATACTGTTTTCTCATCTTGTTGTCTTTTCCCTTAGGCTTTCTCCAGTTCTCAGCTAAACGGTCATATCTCCAACTCTCCTGTCTGACAAATTTGGGTCTTGTGTCAGATATTTTTTTCCTAGCCTGGAGCATCTCCTTGTTAATCATGATATTTACGAATTAGATAATTTTTGAATAAATACGTTTCTGACTTGATAGCGCTGATTAGTCAAATTATACTCGGCGCTGCCTCAACAAAGGACAAAAGTTAATAGTTGCAATCGTGATTCGTCAATCGTGAAAAAGTACGAACTGCCGCCATTACCCTACGCATATGATGCACTAGAACCGCATATATCAAAGGAGATTATGAACCTACACCACGATAAGCATCATCTTGCATATGTAAACGGCGCGAACGCAGCACTTGAAAAATTAGAAAATGGAAGGCAGAACAGTTTCCAAGATGTAGATGTTAAAGCTATCGAGAGAGACTTATCCTTCCATTATGCTGGCCACTCGCTACATTCTATATTCTGGCCTAATATGAAATCAGCCGGTGGCGGAAATCCCGGTGGGGCTGTAGCTGACAAAATTAATGCAGATTTTGGCAGTTACGATGGATTCAAGGTTCAATTTACTGAGGCTGCAAAGACCGTGGAAGGCATTGGCTGGGGTATCCTTGCATACGATCCGCTTTCAGATCAATTATTGACATTTGGTGCAGAGAAGCACAACTTGTTACTCGGTCCAGGAACTGTTCCAATACTAGTTTGCGACGTGTGGGAACACGCATACTATCTCCAGTACAAAAATGACAAGGCAAGTTATGTTAATGCGTGGTGGAATGTGGTAAACTGGGATGACGTGGCAAAGCGATTCGACAAGTCGAAGAAGCAATGAATCAATTTCCCTTTCTTTCGTAATTAATAAAATATGTTTGGGGATTGATAATCTGTGGTTACTTTTTTTCTTCATGCAATTCGGCGTTTGATAATTACTAAGATATCCAAGGCCCTCATTACGATTAAAAGCAAAGATTGTCAGAAATAATCAAAACTAGAGTAGATATCCTTCCGTGTTCATATATTACATAATGGATGCTGCAATACGTCCGCTGTAATTGCATAGCATAGCTTTAGCCAGCGGGCTTATTGTAAATCGACAATGTTTATAGAACAATAATTTTCCCTAATAGTTCTGTTCACAGCCATATTATAGTTGTATATTTTTTCGGAATATTCTCCTAGCACTGGTTTAATGGAATCTAACGATTTGCTTGTATAAAAGCCAGGACAGTCACCGGTTAACTGAAATGTGGCATGGATGACAGCTTTTCCTTTATTATACTCCATCCACGAGGCAAATGGATACAGCCAGCAAACGCCAGGTTTTTCAGGATGGATTCCACAGTAACCGCTAGCATCTAGGAACCTGCACCGAAGTGGGATGCCGTCCTGGTCTTCTTTCTCGTCGGAATTCCTTTTCAGCGAAAGCATTGTAAGCGTAGTTATAACATTACCGAACGCTTCTTTTTCCTCCCAACTTGAGATTCGTGTTTCAGTCTTAATAAACTCCGCTTTTGAAAGATAACCCATCTTCTTGGCAATCATTTTGATATCATCTTTTGTAAGTGGAAGTCTTCCTTGCCGCTCACAACAATTGTGGCAATCGGGCCACATACACCTCCACAATACGTAGAGACTATCATCTGCCAATGTAGGAATATGAAAAACGACTCTATTAACTTCTAATGTCGTATCAACCACGTCGTTTCTTTTGCCAAGATGTAGATCGTATATTTCTGGGTCTATCTTCCATCTTTTAGCTAGGAGTTCAAGTGAATCTCTAACAGAATTACTAGACTTCATAGACCGTACTTAACAAAACCCGGCGTTTAAATGTGCCCTGCAACGCACTGATCGATGGATATACTACCAAGAAAATGAGCACTAGGTCTTCAGTTGAAGCTATTGCAAAAGAAAACAAAGTCATAGGTAAAGGAAAGCACGCATCTTCAACTGAAAATCGTAGAATGGTATGGGAGAAAATCGTTTGGCCTCTAATATTAGATGTTGACAGATCATATTTTAGCTTGAAAGAATATCATATAAAAAGGGATCAATTTTGTCAGATGTACAATATACGACCATCAAGGATCGCAGGTGGGGTTGTGTCATTATTGATTAAAGGCATACTTATCACAGAAAAGAACTTTTATTCTCTACACTATAGGCTCATTCCTTATATGCGGAAGAGAGTGAATTTGGAGTACGGACTTGTGATTAGAGAAATCAACACAAAACGTTAAAGTCAAATACTGGTCTAGTCATGGATGTCATGTAGCTCGTGTGAAGCCCGGTCGAACCTGTGTTATTAAGGTAACCAGGTACCGAATCTAGTGGCCAATCTCCAAGATAGGGCTAGGGATTTCAGGCTCTGGATCTTAGAAAAGAAACCTGGAGACAGCAGTTCGAATCTGCTCCGGGCTACTACTCTTTGCTCATTTATACTGTTGGACCTGCGTTTCTAATTTCCTCTGCAACGTTATCGAACTTTTCAAAGTTCTTGACAAATAGCGATGCAAGCCTCTTGGCTGATATATCGTACTTTCGTTTATCAGACCAACTGTTCCGGGTGTTAAGGACCTCTGGAGGCACTCCTGTGCATGATGTTGGAATATCCAGATTAAAAATATAATCATGGGTAAACGATCTTGTTTCTAGATCTCCAGTCAATGCGGCCTTTACCATTGCCCTCGTATGTACAAGATTCATTCTCTTGCCAACACCATATGGTCCGCCGGACCAACCTGTGTTAATGAGATACACCTTAGTATTATGCTTGGCGATTTTTTGTCCGAGCATCTTGGCGTATTCCTTGGCAGAGAATGGCATGAACGGCGCACCAAAACACTGTGAGAATGTTTCCTTGGGTTCAGTGATTCCTCTCTCTGTTCCTGCAAGTTTACTGGTATAACCAGACATAAAGTGATACATCGCTCCTTCTTTTGTAAGCCTAGCGATCGGAGGCATCACCCCGAAGGCATCTGCGGTTAGAAAGATAATGACTCGAGGATGATTTGCAACACTAGGGATAACTGCCCCAGGGATGAAGTTGAGAGGGTATGCGGCCCTAGTGTTTTCTGTGAGACTTCCATCGGCAAAGTCAGGTTCTCGACTATTATGATCTATAATAACATTCTCCATTACGGCACCAAATCTTATAGCATTCCATATCTGCGGTTCATTTTCCTTCTTTAAGTTTATGCATTTGGCATAACAACCTCCTTCAAAGTTGAAAATTCCATTATCAGACCAACCATGTTCATCGTCACCGACAAGTCCCCTTTCAGGGTCGGCTGATAGGGTAGTCTTTCCGGTACCCGATAATCCAAAAAATAATGCCGGCTCTCCACCTCTGCCGACGTTGGCGGCACAATGCATAGGAAAAACACCTTTACGTGGCAATAGATAGTTCATTACAGAAAACATAGCTTTCTTGATCTCACCTGCGTATGATGTTGACCCAATCAGAACAAGGTTTTTCTTGAAATTGATTATAATAAATGTCTCAGATCTTGTGCCTTCCAAGTCACATACTGCGCCAAAGTCATTTACGGAGAAGAGTGTGAACTTGGGGTCATGATTTACTAGTTCTATGTCAGTTGGGCGAATAAAGATTTGAGTTGCAAAAAGAATTTGCCAGGCTTTATCAGTAATTATTCTTATGGGTAGCCTATTTTCATGATCTGCTCCAACGAAACCGTCAAAAACAAAAAACCCTTTGCCTTCGACAAACGTTCTCATTCTACCAAACACCATTTCAAACTTTTCTTCTGATAGCGAATGGTTAACTTTTCCCCAATCTATCGTACTGTGTGTTACATCGTCATCGACAATATATCTGTCGTCTGGCGATCTTCCAGTAAATTTGCCGGTTTTCACCGATAGCGCACCGGTAAAAGAGAGATCTCCTTCCCCTCTTTGAATGGCAACCTCCAGTAATTCCGGGACCGAGAGATTTCGGAGAATCTTGCCAGGTCTGATATCCATTTCTTCGAGTTGCATCAGACACTTCGTCGGGATACTCTCTTGGTTGTCACTCATTGGCACCACTTAAACATGAACTTGCATATTTAATTGATTTCCTACTCATGTTTTGGAATGAGCCCGCTCTATCTAAAAATTGACACGCCCCATACTTGGTATGGGAGGATCCTTTTCTGGATATTTAACGGATCAATCGAACCACTGGATTCTGTCTTCTTATCTATCTATAACAGCTTGGACTATTGTCAAATTTGTATATCCTATTATTACAAAATCAAATACTCACAACCCTTAATTCTTAGCAATGTTATATTTGACTGTAAAACACATGCCTGATGATGTTCCAGATATAGGTGAAGAGTATATCTTGGCAAAAATAGACTTTGTTGGTTTTGTAGACCAGCTGCAGCTGGAAGGCATTGTGATATTAAAGACGTTTGAGGGGAAAGAATTTCCAATGCGTGCTTTTTCAGGTGAAGTTGCCAGACATATCGCACGTTTTCGAGACGGTGATAAAAATTCTATACCTACAATCTACAACCTAGTTGAAGAGATAGCAGTTAGCCGAGACTTACTCTTAATGGAAGTCCGAGTTTATCAGAGTGGTTCAGTTTTACGTGCAAACCTATATTTTAAAAGTAGAAAGGAGAATTTAGTGTTGAGAAATTATCGTGCATCAGATTCAATCGCCCTAGCGGCTTACTACGATGTACCAATCAAGGTAAGAAAGAAGTTGTTTGAAGAAGCAATACAACAGTAACTTAAATCCCTAAATGTGTCGGGAATACCAATTAAAGGGAATTTGAAATCTTCTCTAAACTCTACAAGTACCATCATTCGCTTGTTGGTTTGTAGGACGTAAGAAGTCGTATTTTCGAGTCCGAGAAAAGCGTGATTCAAAATATAGACAGAACTGTCTTTGGTGTTTACATTAGGTGTATTGAACTTAGCCAACAATATCTTGAGAGAAACATTTTTCAAAAAATTTACAAACAGATCATGGAAAAGGTAGTTCGATCGGCACGTTATCAGTATTGTAAATTTTGGATTCGAGATTGATTGGATTTGTGTCGTTTTTAGTTGGATTTAATACTGTTAGGAAATTGTCCATGCAAGTGACATCGCCCATGCATAGTTGTAGTTCCTGGTTCAGTTGAACGAGATAATATAGACTAATATTAGCAACCTCTGTTGTTGCCTCCGCTCTTTGCTGAATGTAGCATAACAGCAAACTCCAAGTTAAGATGACCACTAACGCTTGTGAAATGTGTCTAATATTCTTCTCACGAATCAGATCACAGTTAGATATATTTGACTTGACTAAACTATTGCTGTATCTAAAACATGAAATAAACGAGGATAACTTATGTAGACGTATTTATTAAGATACCTTGACGTTATTAAATTCATTTAGGATTCCAATATTGCCATTCAATCTCACACAATGATCCTTAAATTCCTTTCAAATAACTCCTTAGTATTAATCGAATGTACAAGCACTAAATAATATGAATAAAAATAAGTTAGAATGAGTAAATTATCTATATTTCCTCAATAGAAATTCGTTCTGTACAACTCTTAAAAGTTACATCAAGACGCGGATGTACTCCGTGGATCATGATCAAAATCATATTTTAATTGCAATCGTAACAGTTGGATAGCAATGAAAGATTCAGGGACAGGGACAGGAAAAAATGTGTCGAAGTTGGAATGATTGATTCTGAAGTACTGTCCTCATTCTAATCTGTAAATCATAGATTATACGAAGATCATACATTGATGTATTCCAACATTCTTTTAATACCATGACCCATGATACTGGTGGTAGCAATATTGATTCATTCCGGATGAGAAATCCAACAACTAAAATATTGTTGACACAATTCTAATGACAGGACTATTTTGGAGTGTCGAGATATCTGATCATAATATATATAATATACATAAGATATATCTAAACTTTGGCTAACAAAAATATCTTTTTTATTTTAATAATATATTTGTATAAGAAATCATTATAAGTTAAGTATCATAATTTAGGCCACCGTGTCTAAAATGATTAACATTTAGGCAATTGCATGTTGACAAAAACTGAGATACTTAACTTATCTCTTCAATTTTTTGAATGCCTATTCCTTATTTTATGATTGGGAAGGCATTCTAGGAAGCGTTTCATTATGACCTTTTTTACAAATCCAGGCTATTTTTACGATTGTCTAGAAGGATATTATACAAATGAACTCGAATTTATGTAACCTGCCTTTCATAGTAGCTTAGTTGTGTCATCAGGTGTTGCAAAATATCACGTGCGGTTCGCTTTGTCAAATATTCTTTGAAAATATATACCTTCCGACCAACTAGAGCAGTGCGTTGTCCAAGTGGTTATCCATATCACCTCGAGAACTGCGCAGCAAGGACAAACCTCCACATGGGCAAGGTCCATAGCAAGTCCCATTATATGGAACCTAGACGTCATATCGATCTGCTTCTAATACAGATCATTGCTTCTGGTGGAGAAGCAGTAATCGATTGAAAGATATCAAGAATTTTTTAACAAGTAAAACTGGCACGGGAGTTATCTCCGATACCCAGGCGTAAGATCATCTATACTCATCACCACAATCTCCTATCATCTCAAACAAATTATTTGATTTTGTACATACTGTATCTATAGCATCACAATCTGACTTATCCAAACAAAAGTTGAATACCTGCAGATTATTGTTTATGTGATCAACTATTCCAAGTCTAACACCTATAATAACGCCTGCTACTGCAGACTTGTCAAGAATATAGCGGGTTGCTACATTTGCAATGCTTACATCGTGTTTTTGTGCAATTCTCTTCAAAGTCGATAAAAGTTCCTGGAACAGACTCCATCCACCCCAGGCATCTATCATCTTTTTGTATTTTCTTAAGCTTAACGTATTTAATTCAGCAGGAGATGGCTGTATTCTTCCTAGATAGTGTTCTGACATAAGCCCACCACAGAGGCTTCCATAGGCAAGGAGACTGATATTATGCTTCAAGCAAAATGGTACCATCTGTACTTCTGGTCTGCGGTCTATAATTGAATATTGAACTTGGTTAGATACAATTTGTAGTTTTGAATCTATCATGATCTGCATACGTTCAGTATCAAAATTTGTAAGACCTATTTGCTTGATTATTCCTTCATCTCTGAGGTCGGATAGATATTGGAGAGCATCCATGTAATACGGATTGTTATAATCCCACCAGTGGAATTGAAGTAAATCCAGCGAGTTAACACTCATTCTACGAAGTGATCTCTCTATATTTTCATTAACGATAGAGCGTGTAATTCTTCCTGGCTGTGGCACCCATTTTGTTAATGCCTGAATTCTATCGAGTTCTTCTTTTCCCTTTAGTGCCAATAATCTGCGCCTGAACTGCCCAATAAAATCTTCTGCTGGGCCATAAATATCCGCTAGGTCCCAAGTGGTAAAGCCAGCTTCATGATATTTCACCATGTCTTCGATCGCCAATTCATGATCTATAATTCCATGTCCACCTGCGACCTGCCATATGCCATTAACTATTCTCCATATTGTCAAACCAGGAGCGAGTTGGTAGGATTTCTTACTCATGTCATTCATTCTTGTTTTCTCTACATTGTTATGTCATAAATATCAAGCACAAAAATTTGTCTCACAATATCTTGCAAAAAATGGAACATAAAAATAAGGAAAACGAAAGAGCGTGTGCAAGGCATGAATCAAAATGCCTTACATTAAATATTTACTATGTAATAATGGTGTCAAGAATTGGTCAAAAGATACGACTAAAGGAGTATTCCAAAGGTGTGTCTACTTAAGACATCTTCGAGAATGTCATAGTAGTAGTTTTTCCAGAAGAGAAGGCGAATTGCTGATCCGAAATAGATGGATTTCTGTAGATCCTTACATGAGTAGACGGATGAAAAGTGCAGAAGAAACAAAAAGCTACACAGATTCACTATGTATACGCTAGGAATCATCTATGTTATGGTAGTATATAAGCAAAACACGAACAATGTTACAGTATTCGTAGTAAGTATTACCTACTAATGATGGTTGAATGCTCTTAATCATCTATCAACATTTGGTCTATAGAATAGGATTTTATTGGCTCCATGGGACGCGTAAGGTCGGTAAATATGATATTCATTATTTAGTTCTTTCTTTCCAAAGAGTCAGGGATATTTTCCTTAATCACGTTTTGTAAGTATTTGATGTACATACGTTCGTCCAGAATATCAAAATCGCGACCTGACCTGATATATAACTTGGTAGTGTTATTGTATAAGAATAGTCTTGGTAGTTAGTCATGAAATTCACCTGAAAGAACGTTCGGTTGGTATGCCAACAAATGAGAATTTTGAGCTTGTAGAAGTACAGATTCCTGAGCCTCGTGACGGTGAGTTTCTTGTAAGAAATATCTGGATGTCAGTTGATCCCTATATGCGTGGCCGTATGACAGAACGCAAAAGCTATGTACCTCCATTCGAATTAGGCAAAGTTCTTGAGGGTGGCTGTGTTGGCAAAGTTGTAGAATCGAAAAACAATCAATTTGCTGTTGCAGATTATGCATTGGGAATGAACGGATGGCGTGAATATTGGATATCAGAAGGTAATCCGGCTAGTGGTGTTAGCAAGATCGATCCAAATGTGGGCCCAATTCAATTGTTCCTTGGAATTTTTGGGATGACAGGACTCACGGCATATGTTGGTTTCCTAAGCATAGGCCAACTCAAGGAGGGTGAAAGTGTATTTGTCTCAGCTGCTTCAGGAGCAGTAGGTTCGGTCGTTTGTCAAATTGCAAAAGCCAAGGGATGTTATGTGGTAGGAAGTGCTGGCTCAAAAGAAAAGGTCAGTTGGCTTATAAACAACGTAGGTATAGACCACGCATTCAACTATAAGGAATTAATGGATGACAACATCTCCACAGAACTTAGAAAAGCTTACTCACACCACTCTTCGGAAGAAGAAGGAATTGACCTATACTTTGACAATGTGGGTGGAAAACATCTGGAAGCGGCACTTGATAACATGAAAGTCTTCGGTAGAATTGTACTTTGCGGTATGATTTCCCAATATAATGATACTTCTCCTACACTTGGTCCGGCGAATATATTCCTAGGAATTACAAAGAGGCTCAGGCTTCAAGGATTCATCGTCAGAGATCATTATGATGTGATAAATAAGTTTCTTGATGATATGGCCAAATGGGTTAAGGAAGGAAAGATCAAATGGAAGGAAACAGTATTCGAGGGTCTTGAGAACTCTTCAAAAGCCTTCATAGCACGCTTCAATGGCGAGAATTTTGGTAAGACACTGGTGAAAATTGGTCCCGATTCGTAACTGCACGATGCACCATGTCATTTAACAAAATGATACTCTTGCGCCTCAGGGAAAAGAGCGAGATTATGACTAAGAAAAATACCGCGAAATGCTCTTAGAGGCTTCGTCGTGGTTAGAGATAGAGATGGAGGGAATCATTCACGATGAGTAGACTGGAGAAGATGTAATTAGCACATTATTGTACAAATATTTCTTCGTATGCTCATTTTTCTCGAAACGAAACGTAACGTTGTTGCTCTGACCATGTTATTTAACAAAATGATACTTTCTCGTCTCAGGGAAAAGAGCGAGATTATGATAAAAAATATCGCAAAACGCTCATAGAGGCTGCAGAAACAATTCTTGGTTATTTTGCACCAAAGAAACATAGAGATGGAGCGAATCATTCACAATGACTAATAAGTGAAGATCTAATTAACACATTATTGTACAAATATTTCTTCGTATGTACATTTTTCTTGAATCTGCTCTAAACCGTCCTAAATTGAATTTCAACCTCTGAGAAGTAATCTCATGTTAGTAATTATTTCGTGTCTCGTTGACCTCAGATCAACCCAGACGCACAAGGGAAGCACCTAAGTAACATGCAACCACGCTTCTTTGTGAAAAGTAGAATCTAAGCCACACCATGGTGTAGAATCTAAGCCACCTTGTAGTGGTTCGCTCCCCGTCAATAATTTTAATTCGTCTTATGCTGAGACCAGCCAATGCCATATTTTGGTGAGCGAGAGCAATTCACCGAGTTTGTATGAAATAACCTTTAATAATACTAATTTACCGACGTTTGTCCTTTCGTAGAATTATTTTATCTTTATCTAGACTTAGACGCAAGATATCATTTGCATTCCAGCCCAACTCTTTTATAACATAAATGGGTATCGTAATTCGAAAACTGTTACCTTTTGTTAATTTCACTCTGGGTTCTAATGACACACCATCGTATACGCTACGTCGACTAATATGTGTTACAATGTGCCATTTTGTGTTATTAAAGATTGTTTCATGCTACTTTCTAAAAAAGCGGTAGTATGGACCCAATATGCCTCCCTAACCAGCTCGTCAAGGCTGTCTGGCTCTTTATATCGGTCAGTGTATTATATATCAGATATACCGTAGGTCTAAACAAGTCATTCTGAGGAAGACTCAACAAAAGAACCGTTCGAACAAAGCCAACTATTCTACTAAAAAATATAGTAAGTGATATGCTACGAAATAACAGATGCCCCATATCAAACCATAAGTCAAGTCATCAGGTTCTTAGTCATTTGGTCTAACCCTTTCTTCAAGAAAACTCGAACCAATCATTCGTCCATTTACCTTCAAACCATCTTTTCAAGCCCAATTTTTATCTCCACTTTCTAGCTATCTGGTAATATATGGTTTCCATACATTAGGACATAGAGTAAGATAAACCCTTCATCAATGGTTTCAATATTGATGGCTAGGAGGAATACACTTGATAAGACATACGTAAGTGATTCATCTTAAACCTTTTTAGCGTTTGTTCTGTATTATTCTGCACTTATGGATTTTACGGAGCTTGAAGAAAAGAGAAAGCAGCACCTATTGGGAGGTGGACAAGAAAAACAGGAAGAGCTCAGAAGCATGGGAAAGTTGACTGCATATGAAAGGATGAACACATTGTTTGACCCTGGAACATTTATAGAAATTGACCCTTTCATGACCCATGAATGTTCCGATTTTGGATTGGAAAAGAAAAGATTTCTCGGAGATGGTGTGGTTACAGGACATGGCACAATTGATGGTAGACTTGCCTATGCCTTCTCACATGACTTCACGGTCTTAGGTGGATCTCTGGGCTTCGCTTTTGCTTCTAAAGTATGCAAAATAATGAATCTCGCGTTGAAACAGGGAGTACCAATCATTGGGATAAACGAATCAGGAGGCGCACGTATACAGGAAGGTGTATCTAGTTTAGCAGGATATGCCGAGATTTTTGATAGGAATGTGAAAGCGTCAGGAGTCGTTCCTCAAATATCACTTATAATGGGTCCGTGTGCGGGAGGAGCCGTTTATTCGCCAGCACTAACAGACTTTATAATCATGACCAGAGCATCTTACATGTTTATAACTGGTCCCGAAGTTCTAAGAGAAGTTACTAACGAGAAGGTAAACTTTGATGAACTAGGTGGAGCTAGAATCCATAACGAAAAAAGTGGAGTTGCTCACTTCATTGCAGAAGACGAACATGAATGCTTCGTAATCCTTCGATCACTTCTTTCGTTCATTCCTTTGAACAACCTTGAGAACCCGCCTCGAATAACCCCAAAAGATGATCCCAAGAGGCACGATGAAGAACTTGACTCGATTCTTCCCGACAATCCAAACAGAGCGTATGATATGGACCTGGTGATAAGGAAAGTTATAGACAATGGAGATTTCTTAGAGGTCCAGAAATACTGGGCAAGGAACATACTTGTAGGATTTGCAAGGCTTGATGGCAACTCTGTGGGTGTTGTAGCCAACAATCCAGAAGCTTTGGCGGGAGTTTTGGATATCGATTCTTGCGACAAGGCAGCGCGTTTTACGAGGTTCTGTGACTGCTTCAACATTCCATTAATTGCTTTTGTTGATGTACCTGGCTTTCTTCCTGGAACCAATCAGGAATGGGGAGGAATAATAAGACATGGTGCAAAGCTTCTTTATGCCTTCTCAGAAGCTACTGTACCACGGCTTACGGTCATAACAAGAAAAGCTTACGGCGGAGCTTACGATGTGATGAACAGCAAACATATAGGGGCTGACTACAATTTTGCTTGGCCTAGTGCTGAGATCGCTGTCATGGGACCAGAGGGAGCTTGTAATATAATATTTAGAAAGGAAATATCAGGATCTGAAAACCCGGGAGCGAGAAGAGCAGAAGTGGTAGACGATTATAAGAAGAAGTTTGCTAACCCCTATATCGCAATGTCAAAAGGCTACATAGACGATATCATAGAACCTAGAGAAACTCGAGAGAGATTAATTGCCGCACTCAAGGCCATTTACAGAAAAAGAGAAGATAGGCCTCGGAGAAAACATGGCAACATCCCAGTGTAATCCGGGTTACTTTAATTTAGCTTCGTTTTGTTGCACTATTCACCCGACAAAACTAGGAGCACCATTAATAAACGGTAGGAGAAGCACAAAGAGTCGAAATTTTGTTTCATGGACCATAACTTTAGATTGAATATTATTTAGGTACCTTTCGTTTGTTAGAATATTTAGATCTGTTAAGCTAAAAGTTTTAAATGTTGTTTACATTCTCCTCTCAATGTCCAAAAAAATTCTTATAGCGAACAGGGGAGAAATTGTAATAAGGATAGCGAAGACCTGTCGAAAGCTGGACATTATACCGTGCGGCATCTATTCTGATGCCGATAAGAATTCTCTTCACATAAAACATTGCAAGCACACAATGAATATAGGGGGGGCAATGCCTTCTGAGAGCTACCTCAGGATAGATAGGATCATTGATGCTGCGAAAAAACTTGACTGTGACCTAATACATCCTGGTTATGGATTTCTTTCTGAGAATCGAAAGTTCACCGAGATCTGCAAGAAGGAGGGGCTGATCTTCGTTGGACCATCTCACAAGGTTATGAGTATAACCGGCGACAAAGTTATGGCGAGAAGAATAGCGTCAAAAGTCTCGCCTGTGGTTGAGGGATATGAAGTCTCAAATGAGAGTAATGCATTGGATGTAGTCGAAAGCATGGGCTATCCTGCAATTCTAAAGGCTGTAGAAGGAGGAGGTGGAAGAGGCCTTAGGATTGTAAGGTCTTCTCAACAGCTAAAGGACGCCTTCATCTCTTCCAAGAATGAATCAACGATAAGTTTTGGTTCAGGCAGGGTATACGTGGAAAAATATGTTGAAAATCCAAGGCACATAGAGGTACAAATACTTGCAGATACAGATAATTCGAATATTATCCATCTTGGAGAAAGAGAATGCACTATTCAACGGCGTCATCAGAAGCTCATAGAAGAAACTCCTTCTGCTGCTCTGACATCGGAAATGAGAAAGAGGATAACCGAAAAGGCAATAGCAATAATGAAAGAAATAGAGTACGAAAACGCAGGCACGGTAGAATTTCTGTTTAAAGATGGTAAATTCTATTTCATGGAAGTGAATGCGAGGATACAAGTCGAGCATCCAATAACAGAAGCTGTTACCGGAGTCGACATAGTAAAACAACAGCTCAGTATTGCCTTAGGTAATGGGTTACCTCTAAAACAGCAAGATATAAAATCGAAAGGACATGCAATAGAATGTAGAATTAATGCTGAACACCCAATAAGCTTTATTCCTTTTCCTGGAACCATCAAAAAATTCACGCCTCCTGAAGAGGACGGTGTTAGAATAGAATCTGCATTATATGCGGGATACACAATCCCCACTTTCTATGATTCGCTTATTGCTAAACTAATATGCGTTGCAAATGACAGACATGAATCAATAGAAAAGATGAAGCGTTCGCTTTCGTCTTTCAGAATTTCAGGCATTCCATCGACTATACCTTTTCACATATCGGCATTAACTGACAGAAGGTTCGTTGAAGGAATCTACAATACATCCTTTATTGATGAAATGAATCTGTTTTCATCAAAAGAAGGTGAGATAGCCGCAGCGATTCTATCCGTACTCCCAAAGAGGATGGAATTTATCGAGAGTACTGAAAAAGTAGATCAGGACCTATGGATGAGGAGCAGATTCGATTGGTTGGATATGCTTGATCTCTCTGGTACCCACAAGTGGATTAAATGAAAATAATAGTTAATGGCACGTTGTATAATCTAGAACGTGTTGGAGAGAAAGTATATGTGAATAATAAAGAAGTAATGGCAAAGTTAAACGAAGATAATATCATAATAGACGGAAATATCTTCCAGCTGGATTTCGTAGAAGAGGGAGATCCTTCACTCGTAATACTAAACGGGATGGCATATACAAGGTCAAAAAGCTTCTTAAGAGACGAATCCACAAACGAAGTAAAGATCCCTATAAGCGGCATGATAACAGAGCTTTTCGTAAAGACTGGTACTGAAGTCAAACAAGGGGTTGTCCTTGCAATCCTGCAGGCAATGAAGATGGAGATCGAGATTAAATCTCCCAGAAATGGAAAGATAATGGAAATCAAGGCGTCGAAGGATGAATCTGTGAAAGTAGGGGATGTTCTTGTTACTTTTGAATAATATAGATAGGTAACACGTATTATCAGCATTGTTAATTAATGTAGGGTTTGCTACCTCGCTATATTAACCGTCCCGATTCCTCGTGGTCCTAATGTCAAATGATTTTGATGATTCTCGGATCAATGTAGTCTGTTCTACGATTCCTGCTGAATTAGCGGATGATAGATATCGATACGCACACTTTATTATTGTGCGATACCTTAGTCTTGATTGTTACAGAAGGTGCTATTGTCAGCGTGTGAAAGCCGTCGCAAACACAGGTTCTAACACTGTGTCTATTATAGACGGAAATACAGATAGCGTAGTAGTAAAAGTAGGTTTTAATGTTAATCCTCTTAATTCTGGAAATATACAGTGCAATGGACAACTGATTCTCCCGAATACTTATTCATGGCCATGGAGACCATTGGTTTGGAATCGGATCTCTTCTTGAACGCTTCCCAAATGCTAGAGCAGTCGCGACACCTGATGTTGTAAGAGTTATGCGCCAACGTGCCTCCCCAGAGTTACTTGACAGGTTCTGGAAGCCGGGGTTTCCGGGCCAGATCCCTGACCAGCTAGTGATCGCCGAGGAGCTTAAAGGAAATGTAATTGATCTCGAAGGGCATGACTTGGTCGCAGTGGAACTCGGCCATATCGACACCGACCGCAGGACCTGTTTAAATGTCCCATCTGTCGGCCTAGTGGTCGCTGGTGATGCTGCCTACAACGACGTTCACCTCTACCTTGTCGAGTCAAATGCGAAGAGTCCTCGGGAGTGGATCTCTGCACTCGACAAAATTGAGTCGCTCAACCCACGCGCAGTTATCGCCGCACATAAGCGACCTGGAAACGACGACAATCCCCGGATCATCGAGGAGACCAGGCAGTACATACGCGATTTCGACCGGATAGCCGAAATGACAACAACCGCCCAGGAGCTCTACGACAAGATGCTGGAGCTCTATCCAAATCGGGTCAATCCGGGGTGGGCGCTCTGGAGTTCGGCTCGCGCAGTCAAACTGAAATTCAGGAGTTGCTAATGCATTATCACGTCCTCGATGATTTTGCCAGCGCGGTCTTCAATCCAGGTCCAATCCAGTGACCACGATAGTCAGGTCTGGAGTACTGACTTCGTAGCCCAGGGATCCTTAGACGCAATGGTGGCGGCGAGTGCAGCTTTGCGGACATTGGCAGTCGCACTAATGAAAATTGCCAATGACTCACGTTGGCTTCGTTCGGGACCGCGGTCAGGACTTCACGAACTCATCCTACCGAGACCCACACATGAAGTGATAAGGCTCAAGTGAGCTAAAAGGCTCAGACAAATCTGAGACATAGACGAAAATGTGTCGCCTCAACCCCATCAGGTAAGTTCAGTGTTTGAATGTTAAAAGATATTATACAAATGTATAACCTGACTAGTACGACGAGCCGGAAAGTATATAGCTAACGATGATTATACAAATGTATTATGAATATCATGTTAATAGGAGAACAAAATTGAAAAGGCGCTCGACACGTCACGTATCAGAGATAACGGCAATTGCAACTGAATTCGGGAATTCAGCAAAAATCATCGTTCCTCGTTCGTGGTTGGGTAAGAGGGTCATTGCCTTTCTTCACTCAGAATATATTTCGAAACATCCTCAGGAGCGAAAAGAAGATGAGTAGTGAAGCATTATTGTCCAACGGCCTAATGTTGATTTATTTTCTCAGATTACATGGCGGCGAATTGGAGATGTTGCAAATCGTCTACTCAATTGGCTTTTTCACTGTGCTAATTACACGAATTACCGTCATGGAATCTCGAAAATGTAGAGTAAATAGACGTCATCATTCGTTTTCCACCCTGGGCTAATATAATAAGCTTCAAAATATGATGCCCTAAGGGGAACAGGCTTATCAAACCAGGAAGCACTTCAGGTCCGCTCTGAATGTCTCCAGTAGGTGAAATCAAATGAAAGGACTTGTTCCTCAGATACTGTGGTATTCCATTGAGAAGCCCGAGGTCGTTTGCTTGGGTCAGTGATACAAAATCTATTTGATTATGTATGTCTAGAAAATTGACAAAATGTTTCAATCTCCTGCACGGACCACAATTAGCATCGTAGACGATGATATAGTTGGACAAATCTGGTTCTATTCGTTATTAATTCCACTGCTATAATATGAAGCACGGTACGTGAGCTGCTGAAGTAGAAACACCTTTTGCACAAAATCAAAATACTATACAATAATAGATATTCCTCAAAATATTAAATGTCCAACCCTAGTTTTGGATGCAGAAAAAGATAACTCTTTCCCAGGACAACCAAAGAAAGTTTCGAAGCGCTATCATGTCCAAGAAATACATCTTATTTACATCTGAAGAAGGTGTTGTCTAATTCACCCCGGCTTCTCGACGCCGCTTGGATGCGATTGCTGAATGATATGAGCAGCATTCGCTTGGGCTAACCTGGTCTTTGTGATTCAGGTATAACATTTGCTCCCACATTCTGGACAATATTTCCAAGACTGTGCTATAGGCTCACCGCATTTATCGCATATAGTTTTCATTTAACAATTCTCAACATTTTGCTCCCTCTTCGGTATATTATCTATGCGTACAGATAGATGATCGATTGATTGGCAATTAAGCCGTTTCATTTTATCATAATAATTGTCCAAGACCTCGTCAAGTCTGCGAGCTCGGGATGATAAATCAGGTTCTGTTGCTTGACGTATTTCAACCATGTAAGCGATTCATGTCTGAAGGATTTTTAAGCAGTCTTGCGTCGTAGGTAAGCTCGATACACTATCAAATATATTCGTTTGGAGCAAGGTCAACAGATTTTTTTTACATAGACAGGCGATAAAATCGCAGATTTTATATATTTAGGTTAACTGTCTAAGAATATGAATCATAAGACTTTATAATAATCGCATGCATTTTTTGTTACGAACTCCATTGTGGGGCATGACTTGTTTAATGGCATATCACAACAAGAAAATGGCTTAAGCTATATCTATTGTGCTTCTATGTAAAAGTCTCTCCATGGCTGCTATCCTAACCTATCCCAATTAGCATAAATTTTCTAACTAATACAAGGTGATATCTTTTCATCTCCAAAAACTTCCTGGAAATAGCCTTTCTTGTACAAAATATAAGACCAGTTAATCAAGATTTAATTAGAAAACAAATGCTAGGTTTTATTTTCACCTCCTTTTTGTTATTTAGCTAGCTGGATAGAGCTGCACACATCTATCAGAGCTCTATGTAGGCTCACTTTGATAGCAGCTTAGGATATACCCCACCCAACAAGCGAGACCTTCTAGGTCAAGCACAATAAGGGGTCAGCTAACCATAGAGAATTGGGCAAGGGCTTTTACATGTCTTTCAACAAGCTATCTGGATTACTATCGTCCTGTGTTGTTTCCAAGTGAGAGGTTTTGAGCTCGTCCTGTAGTTTTTTCGCTTAGTACAGCATTTGCAATATCACTCATTGTTTGACGGTAACTGTCAAAGTACCCTCTTTCCGTTTGACACGCTTGTGCGGCAGAATTATGGCACAAAGAGTCTAGAATGGCATGTTGGCGTGAAATTGCAATATATTGTATGATTATTTGGGAGGCGATATGCCAAGCACGCATGGTATACCTTCTGGTAGGGAGTATTGAATAAGGGAGGGTTTGAAGCAAGAATGTGCGAATTGTTTTGAGCGATGATGGTCGTACTGAAAGAATTTGATGCTAACATAACGGTAATGATAGGGATAAATAATGTAAAACTTTCCCC
>JBAVTY010000771.1:0-3717 GCA_049696495.1 Candidatus Nitrosopolaris sp. | reverse complement strand
TTTTTAAGGATTTTAGGATTCCTATATTGTTTGTTGAAAGAAGAACTTGCCACCGATTGGATTCAGATTTTGATCACGTTTAGAAGTACCTGTTATCATTGTCGCAAAGAGGTCTCCCCTGGTCAAGTATTTTGGTCTAATTCTGCAAAAACGTACTATAGATGAGAGCGTCATTACTAAAGAGAAACTTTCTAAAGAGACTTTACTACCGCACAATATAAGCGATGATCCGATTCCTTCATGGGTTAATCCTCCACAAATTATTGATCTAAAATGCTTTTTATGCGGAGCAAAAACTGGTTGCGATGAATGCACGTTTCTAAATGAGGGTGTGCAAAGATTCAACTCCAAGGAGTACTGCATTTGTAAGAGTTGTTCAAGCAACAGCCTAGGAGGACCAGGAAGTTATGAGCGATACAAGCAAAATTTTCAAAACGTTAAAACTAACATGAATGTTTAGGAACAACCTGAACTAATGATAACAAGGTAATTTTTAACTATTGTTTATCTATTGTATTTTTACCCAACACGACAAAATGCGCTGTCGTTTATATATGATGCTTAATGCTTTATATATTCAAATTTGCTAAAGGATTTGGTTAAAAACCGGGCAGACCCACAAAAACCAAGAAAAGAGGGTCTTACATATATCATAGACAGGTTTCAGGGCCTTGACAAGGAGAACTTTGAGATACTTGCACCATTCATAGATACAGTCAAGATTCATAGTGCACTCCCATTGCTTGCTTCCGATAACCTATTGAAACGGAAAATTAAATTTTATCATGATGTAGGTGTACGTGTATCTACAGGAAGTACGATTACTGAATTTGCAATTTTGGAACATTCACTGGAAAGACTTGCGAAAGAGGCCGCCGCAATTGGATTTGATACGATCGAGATTGGTGAAAATAGCATAGACATAAGTATGGAACTTAAGAGGAAGATCATGGATTTGATAACTTCCCTAGATATCGATGTTCAATGGAAGGTAGGTAGGAAAGATCCAAGACATCAACTGAATGCCGAAGAAATATCATATAAAATCAGTGATGCCTTAAAGTTAGGTCCCAATAAGGTGGTTCTCGAGGCAAACGAAGGAGTCAGCGTAGGAATTTATGACGAAAAAAGTCTCATAAAATGGAACCTTATAGGAGCAATAACAGCAAAATTTCCGCCCAGCACTTTCATATTCGAAGCTCCTCTGGAATCGCAACAATCGGCCTTAATTGCAGAGTTTGGACAGCGGGTAAACTTAGCTGAAATTCATCCTGAATCCGTTGCATCAGTTGAATCTCAGCGTCGAGGATTTCTTTCTAAGGCAGCTTTTGGTGTATCATATTTGCGTAAGGACCCTGAGGGTGGCCCTGCTGCAAAATTCATTTATTATATTATTAAGACAAAGCATCCTATTGAACAGAGTGATTTGATAGGTCTAAGCCACCTGCCTAGAAGAACAGTACAGGGAGCGATTGATGAGCTGAAACTACAAGGCTTGATAATTGGAAGAAATAGTCTTGATGATGCAAGGAAAAGAGTGTACGTTCCGATTCATTCAGATTGGCTCTAAAGCCAGTTTGACAGTTTGACTTTATATTTAAGTCATAACGCCACATTGAAAACATTAGCTTGACGACATCTATGCACACGAGGATTTTTGGTTATTCATCCTCCAGACCTTAATAATAATTATTGGCACATGTATAATAATTAGATTAGACTAGAAGTCATCGCCATCCTGACAACGCTGTCGCTTATAACGACGAATGGTTTTGTTACTACCTTAGCATTGAAGCGTTACTTTGGTTGGTGACTGAAACTGGCATGGAAATTCGGTCTAAATTATGTCAACAGTTGTTACGAGTTTCGCGTAGAGAAACATCTGTGCGGAATTTTAATCACATATGACAGATTAAAATAACTAGTATGAGAAAAATACCTTAGTCAATAATATTGTTGGTGCCTATTATTACAGACCAGAAAAGGAATGGGCTTCAGACCATTCTCGTTATAGTCTACGAAAAATCCTTCTCCCAAATGATCAAGGCGTATATGGAGAGGATGGGCGGAAGCTGGTAAAGTTTATCATCTATATGTACGTGTTTTATAATGAGAAGCAATTGGTAACAAGGATAACAGTAACACCTAATCTTGTAAAAGACCTCATCATCCCTAGAATAGTAACTTCTCGAAAGGGTGATAACGGCATAGTTTTAGTCGTGGGAGGTAGCAGGATCTATCATGGAGCCCCAATACTTGCCTCGATAGCTGCACTAAGATCTGGTACCGATCTTGTATTTACCGCCGTACCTAGATCCATTGTTATGGCCGTGAGAGCATACTCTCCTGACATCATAGCACTGCCTCTACCCGATGACAAGCTGACAGTAGGGTTAGTAAATAGACTACTGGCAATGCTCCCAAAGAAGCCTGACGCTGCAGCTATTGGGATGGGGATGAGTATCGCAAGGCCAGAAGCATTGGTTTCGTTGATAAGACAACTTAGAAATGCAGGTATAAAGTTGCTGCTGGATGCCTCGGCTCTAATTCCTGAGATACTACAAGAGATTTCTGGAACTGGTACGATCGTTACTCCTCATGCAGGCGAGTATAAACGCCTTTTTGAAAAGCATCCTGACACAGATGAAGATATACAGACTTCGGTTGTTCAGGCACTTGCAAAAGATTATCGAATTACAATAGTACTGAAGGGATCGGTAAATATAATTTCTGATGGTGAACATACTGTTGTAATTAAAAGAAGTACTCCAGCAATGACAGTCGGAGGGATGGGCGATATTCTTTCAGGTTTGACAGTCGGCTTACTTACCAAGTATACCTCGCTTAATGCTTCTATTCTTGGCGTTTATCTGAATGGGGTGGCGGCTAATCTGGCCTATGAGCGAGTAGGCTTACACCTAGTGGCAACTGACGTGATAGAGGATTTGCCAAATGCAATGAAGCCGTTTGACATAATCAGGGAATAGGATCTTGGCATGGGTGAGACCACGACATGATTTTGCATGCGATTTACGGTGACTAGATTGAATCGATCATATTCCAAGTATTTTTAAGTTATATTGCTAATAATACTACTAATTATAGTAGAACATGGTTCACTAATCTAAATAATAAATTGTGGACCGTCATCGCAATGCTCGGCTTCAGAGTTGTCAGAAGCATGATGTAAAATATTTTGATGTATTAGTCACGCCTCAAAACAGCCTACAATAGTAGAGGTGGAGCATCATGGTAATCCATCATTAGCTGTATTTGCCTTAGGGAACGATTTTATTTTCACTGCTGATGTCAACGGATCAATATAGGGATACGTACATATTTCTCTGGGGGAGCAGTACTATTTAGCGTTATTGCCGACCGTATGTCGCTAGCGATATCATGACCCTCGTCCTCATCGTAGCCGCGATGTCTTTTCATGATAGCTTCTCTTCCGGTTTCACTTGTGAATTGAGAGGCCGCTTTTCTCTCACTGGCTATTCTCCTAGCGATCTTGTCCCACTTGAGTCCAATCTTCGCTCTTTGAAACTCATCCAGGTGCCTTCTGTGAAGGTTCACAGTCACGACGTATCGTAACTCATCAAGTGGTCTGCCTGTGAAGTCCTTGACGTTGTAGGTAACCTTAAACCCGAGCTCTTTGCAGGCTCTCATCCTGTGATGACCGTCTAGAACAACATTATCCTGGTTTAAGATGATGGG
>JBAVTY010000770.1:0-2374 GCA_049696495.1 Candidatus Nitrosopolaris sp. | reverse complement strand
GACTAGATTACTAGCACAGGCCCAAGAGGAGACCAATAAGCACAACAAGCTCATTATCACACCAAAGAAAGGAAATAACAATAACTGGGCAATCGACCAAGAAATTGAATGTCCTCGTTGTCATGACATAATGACGTTATGCTCTGACTTCGATAAGCTGTGCTACGTGTACTTTCCTCCTTTCTCTAAATTAATCCCTGTCTATCTTCTTTTCTTATGTGCTTTTGGCCAGAATATCGGGTCTATCAAATATAGAATGCTAATTGCGTTTTTCACCAAAACATCAGATACCCTTAGACTAACTTTATACCATATAATCAATGGAATTTCGGCAATATGATAACATGAAATTATGTCCCAGCCTCATTTATTTAGTTATTTGAAATGAATCGATCATCTTCTGTAGCGGTGGTAAATAATAGGAGAATTTCGTTGGCTCTGCATTATAGCTAATGATATAAGCTTTATCGTCCTTTATTGTTAAAATTAACATAGCCTGAAGATTAACACCCTCTTCCACTCCTGTATATACTAATTTGTATGCCGGATTGTTTGAAAGGCTAGCATTTCTATCTAACTTGATAATATCGAAATCCTTTCTTAAATCTTCAATACTGTTGTTGGCATATTTGGCTAGAGTGATCGGCTTGATATCTGAAATATTGTCTATCTTCAAATCAAAACTTTCTGAGGACGTATCAGAAGCATTCTTGGTGGGAGAGATGAATTTAACAACATCAACAAGCATGCTATTGTTGTCAGAACCACTACTAAGATTTTCTTCTTTGTGCCAGTTAGAAGGATATTGCATTCGAATTCCGTAAGTAGAGTTATCGTATGTGAGCATCTTGTCAGCATGCGCTATTGCTTGCGGTAAAACGTAACATAGCATACAAGAAGTAGCAACCGAAGATAAGAAACCCACCAATATCATAATCAATACTGTTGGCAGAATTTTGTTGTACATATTTATACTATAAGTTTTATCTCCACTATGCTATTTGTGTTTTTCCAACAAATGGTCGCAAATGTTATTTTTTTTAATTTATGGTCTTATCTTCTTTCAAAAAATGTACATTCGAAATAAACTTTGTTTAGGAACAACAACACCATCTGTCTACACTTTTACATATCGCAACAACAAGCTGTCGAAGTATTTAATAAATTTTGGATTGGTGATTATATCGTCAGAGTAAATCCCAAGAGCGATTACTTTCCCTTTTTTATAATTTAGTGTGTACGTTGCGATCAAAATCTTCTCTGGTTTTGAATCTTTTTTTGTAATTGACGCATTATAGTTTAACAGAATTACATCTTTAGGATTCGTCACGTATTGTTCTTCGTGATGTTTGTAATTAAAAGGATTATTGGCAAATGTGATATTGCATGAATAACAAAGGTAGTTGCTACCTACCCATTGTGAAGTTTCATTTGGCCATCTTTCACCTACGCTCCTCCAAGCAGATTTACCATTAAAAGCCCAACCGTGTCCCTTAACTAATGTTATTGTATGAGTGTTCCTGTTGTAATTCACCTGAGCATAGAATACGTTACCATCCATAAGAATCATTGTACCGCCATTAGCAACAAATCGCTTTAGGTTATCATATTCTCTCGGTGTTTCATATTCCTGATGGCCAAGTATAACAACGTCATATTTGTTGGTTCCATTGTTGAAGAATATGGAGCCATAGTCTGCATCAGCATCAGTCAGTACATGAATGTTAGAATTAGGAAATATCGTCTTCAAGTGTTCGGGTAAGTAAATGAATGTGTAAGACGAAGATGATTTGCTTGTTTGATTGGTTACCTTACTTGAGAGCAGGTTTAGGCTTGTGGTAACATTCTTTCGGACGTGTGGTAGACTAACATATATGAAGTAGAACTTGTAAAATGAGCTATGATACGCCGCACCTGTGAAAGTAGGCTTGATAAGTGCAATACTTGGTCCTTTGACAAATGGACCACGAGAAATAAAATTTGACTTGTTATTCAACAAAAAAAAAGTTCTGCTAAGGTCTGGTAATATTAGGATCGCGATTATTAATGAAGCTAATGATATTGTCACTATAAATGTCAATACAGATTTTTTCAATAGATCAAGCTATCTCTTTGAAAGATTGTGTTTTGGCGTTAAACATATCATGCGCGTCATCTGTAATAAAACCTGCCTAGTATATAATTTAAGTGATAATTCTATGAAATGAGAATTATGTAGACGCACATTGAGCAATGTTCGATTTGGAGGTTCTACATCGGAGATCGTAGTCAACTCAGGATAGCTTCCGGCCCCAGCAGGTTTATACCATAGTTCATAGGGCTATGCTAATTATAATCTATGATATCGACGTTCTTTTTCATCAACATATAACAT
>JBAVTY010000769.1:0-4206 GCA_049696495.1 Candidatus Nitrosopolaris sp. | reverse complement strand
GGCTTGAAATTGCACTTTAAATAGGATATAAAGCATAAGTTGTTTGTCTAGCGACCCACGTTTGTGGGCACACATCATAGACATCCTATACACGGACATCATCCTCGCCATATGCCACATCATTTGCCACCACATCACATGTCTCCCGATTATATGCCGCATCCGCAAATATATGAGCCAATTTACTAGCAAGTTTTCACAAATAGAGAGTGGCGTAGCTAAAAGTTTCCGAGAATAATGTAGCAGTGACATCAAATATATCGTATGATAGTAAAGATATATGAGATCGTCTCAGACACGGAGTACTACTTTCACGGTCAAATGCGGATGGTGGGCTGGACGCAAAATTCTTAAACTTGTCAAGAATTATAACGCTTTATGCGCTTTTAGAACCAAGTTCCATGAGATTGTATTTACTTTGAGGTCCAGGTCCAGTAAACAGGAAGTATACAAGCTAAATGGCGCGAAAGAAATACGCATGACATATGGCATGTTTATTTTGTGATGGCACTTTCTTTTAGTTGGTGGTGGATGTGTCATATCATTACTATATGATGAAGTAGAATTAACACCGATATACATGATAAATGGGCAGAGAGGTTAATACCCTTTGCATTTTGACCCTTTTCGCTCGTCTAATAGCATTCTGAGTCAAATAAGACAAACATGAATGGTACATAGGACACACTGGACATCATCATTGGATAATCCACGATGACCTCCTCATTGTTGGTGCTGCTGCTGCAGTATTTAACTTGGTACTTCTTTTTTATAGTTTTGTCTACGGAGGGTCGTTGTCGAAAGATTCAAAACTAAAATATAACTAAGTAAACAAGGCTTTCCTTACTATATGTTCCAAAGTGGATTATTGATTTTCAAAGCATACATGGTAGCAAGGCGTGGTGGATGTTAAGTTAATTATTTTCTTAAATTTTGTTCGAACCTAGTTTTGTCCATCCGCCGGCCAACTTATTGCTACCGCAGTAGCCCTCTGCCCCCTAAGTCTAGGGCATCCTATCAGAGTGTCACAAAATTCGTCATCGCATTTATACTGATGTTAACGTATTGTTATTTACCCGAAGAGCGTAGTTACCATCCAGTAGAATCGGATGTTTTGGCATTGCCTCCAATCTTTCTACTGGCTTGCATGACGGGGATGATTAGTTGGCAATATTTGATGGACCGGTGAAGTGTAGTAAGGTCTAATGGTAACAACAATGCCAAACAGAGTCTAAAAATTTGCATTACTCCTAGGATACACTAAAACAAGACAAAAAGTGTCAGCCATGTTAATACACCATATTGTCAACGATGTCTGGAAGTACAACAGTTAATATTCTGACAATCAATTAAAGATACTTCAGGAATTCGTCAATGGGCACCGAATTTAGTATATCAGCTTTTTGCGCCCATCCACGCCTAGCTTGACCTATGCCAATTTTCAAAAATGCAAAATGAACAGGATGATGTGCGTCGGAATCAATTACAAGTTTAACACCTTTTTGTATAGCCATTCTTACATATTCATCTTTTAGATCAAGACGGTCATAATGTGCATCAATTTCCAGTATAGTACTTGTATCCTTTGCAACGTCTATTAGTTTCTCAATATTAACAGGATATCCTTCTCTTTTGTTTATACGCCTGCCTGTAGGATGAAATATGATATCAACGCTAGGATTCTGCGCTGCTTTTATTAGTCTATCAGTTTGAACTTCAATTGGTTGTGAGAAATTAGAATGGATAGCCGCACCCACAACGTCAAGTTTGTCTAGTACATTATTTGCAATATCAAGCGATCCATCTTTCATTATATTTACTTCCGCTGCAGACAAGATTCGAAAATTACGTTTTATTGACGCTGCTGCAGAGGCTCGATCCTGCTCGTTGCGTCCATGTCGTTGTTTATTATTTTGGCCCTGCTTGATCTTGTCATTTATTTCTGCAATTCTATTTGCTTGATCTAACAGTTGTCTTTCATCAAGTCCGTTTGTTAATTTCAGACTTTTTGTGTGATCTGTTATGGCTATGTATTGAAGTCCGAATTTTTCATTGGCGGCTAAAGCCATGTCCTCAATGGACATACTTCCGTCTGTGCTGTCGCTGTGGACTTGCAAATCACCTTTCAAATCATTATATTCTATTAGTTTCGGTAGTCCCTTGCCCGCCTTTTTTGCAAGCGAAATTTCTCCTAAGTTTTCTCTCATTTCAGGGGGAATCCATTCTAAATCCAGTATCTGGTACACTTCTTCTTCTGTTGAACCAGCGATTTTGTTCTGAGAATTGTCAAAAATCCCCCACTCATTCAAGTGAAAACCTTTGGCAAGTGCTACCCTACGCATAGCAACACCATGTTCTTTGCTACCTGTAAAATATTGCAATGCTGAGCCAAAACTTTCTTCAGGAACGACCAAGAGGTCAGCATCCATCCTGTTATTTAATCGGACAAATGTCTTGGTCGATCCTTTACCCAGAATCTCATCTATTTCCGGCATTGATACAAAATAATCAATTACCTTTTCAACGTTATTAGAAGCTACAACGAAATCAATATCACCTACAGTTTCTTTCATTCTCCGGAAGGAACCAGCAGCAACTGCATTTATTACTCCATCAAACTTCAAGAGACGTGTTTCAATTTGTTTTATAAGAGGATAAACTTCGCCTAACAGATACCGACTTCTTCCTTTCTTAAATAGCTGAATTTTTTTCAAAATCATTTCTTCTTTTTTTTCAGAAAAGCCACGAATGTTACGAAGCTTTCCTTCCGACGCTGCTTTTTCTAAACCTGATACATCTCTGATACCTAGGTTGTCATATACAATCTTAATCGTTCTAGGACCTATGCCTTCTAAACCATAAAATCCATCTATATCTATATCAGTTTTGGATTTTAACTCATCTAAATATTGGATTTTTCCTGTTGTCAGGTATTCTTCAATTTTTAAAGCGATTGCCTTTCCGATGGACGGAATTTGCATCAGTCCTTTCAATCCTTGTTCTCCGTATATCTCCTCGAGGTTTGAAGATAAATTTGCGATTACATCTGATGCCCGCTTATAAGATCTAATTTTAAAAACTATGTTAGAGTTATCCTCTTCCTCCTCCATTTCTAGCAGAAATGCAATATCGCGCAAAATGCTCACAATATTAGCATTCTTCATGTTTTTCCTTCACCATTACTAAAGTTATGTTGACATATCTAAAATTTCTTCCTCCCGAATACCTAATCCAATATTATCATCTCAAGGTAGATTTTTTATCAATGCCAGATTTTTTATGTAATCTGCCGTAATCCCGTCGTGTCTGAAAATTATCCTCTATTGCGGCTACTAGTCGTGTCTATAACAATACTAACAGCCTTGTAACCCTTTTCTGCGCTGCGTCTAACAGCTTCAACATAACACATTAACTCATCATCCCAGTTCATAACTACCTTATGAGCGAGAGCGGGAATCGATTTACATTCCAAATCTAGTGATACATGAAAATCATCTGTCCCAGGTAAAAATATAGACCATGCTCGTCCAGCCCAATACGCGTCTTCCATTGAACGATGTCCTCGGAACCCAAAACTATGAAATCTAGTTAATCTTTCATTTCTAGATTCTAAATATCGCCTCATTTCTAATGCACGTGTTGCGCAACTGCTAGGAAACCAAGTATGTAGAAGTAGAGGTTCCCACCAAGTAACCAACTCGCCAAAACCCTCTTCTACATTGCTTATTTGAGCAAATGGCGTACCTTTTGGAACCCATGTCACATCATGAAGAGCTTCTATTTTTATTATCTTTCCAATATTATCAAATTCCATCGCATCTTGAAATAATTGAACAGGGAATTTCATATCCATAGCTGAAGCACACTTCTCTGCTTCTATGATATCCTTGTCTGTTACTTTATAATCCAAGACATCGTGAGCAGCGGCATCAAAACCAAACAATATCATTGGCGCATTACGATTTACTATGTGCGAACTTTCGTAATCTACATTACATTTCATATAACCATGCGATAAGTTGTATACGTCTGTTTGAAGCAGACGATTAATTTCTATTTTTATTTGATATCACAAGAAGGTTCTTCGTATTAAGAGAACTTTAAGCATTTGTTTTAAGATTTCTACCCTATCCACTTTTGGAGGACAGATATATCGGACTTTACCGATAAACTTGATTAGACCTTTACGAAAAGTTGAGGCTCCTG
>JBAVTY010000768.1:0-1943 GCA_049696495.1 Candidatus Nitrosopolaris sp. | reverse complement strand
CATCGTGGTTGCAAATTCGTAACTGGCTACGTTCACCGAGAAGTGGCAATTAGGCGAATAAATAGGGGTGAAAGTGTGGAGATAGTTCAGAAATACGATCCAGATAAGCTCGATTATTATAGAGCTGCAGTATCTGATGGGCTCATATCCGATTAGTAAATAAGTCACACGAACAATGTTCTAGAGCATCTATTCTTTTAAGCCATGAAATGGCTGCCATGGTTTGTTTGTGAGGTTGCATTTGTACTAGTCCCAGGTCCAGCTCCGCCACCCCTCTGAAACGCATAAAATTCCTCTCGTTTGTGAGCTCGAAATGAAAGGAATAATAACATAACGAACCAAACAAGAGGTTTCAATTTTCGGGAGAATGTTCAATTGAGCAAAGAGAGGATCTACAGGGATTAAAAAAGTTAACATTTGAGGTTTCATTAAGAAATAATGGTAAAATTACTGGTAGTCTCAAGCTTTAGAACAAAACTATTCTGAGAAAATAAGAATTTTACCGATATTTTCAATTTGGATGGACAAGATGCGGTAACGGGATTACCAATTACTATGGAAAGGTGTTTTGTCAGAAATTGGGGCGAATTTTCCACATATGAGGAAATCTCATGTGATTTTTTGCCTTCGGACATAATTTTTGGAAGAGACAAACTGACTAAGACGCTTCTTAGCACCATCAAATTTTATTTCGATTTAACAAATGTATTTAGAATTAGAAGAATCAATTCACTGATTTCGGGTCCTAAGGTTATGATCAAAAAGAACGACCGAACTGCATGGTAGGTTGATTTTGATCTTAATGAGGTTTTTTCTTTAACTTAGTTAGGTAAATTAGAATTTTATAATTATGTTAATATTAATATTGACAAAAATGAAAAAATGATGCTAAATCTTCAGGCTTATTACGGCCGGGATATCCGTAGAGTTTTCAAGTAACTGCAACGTCCTCCGGGGCTAAAGCTTAATTCTAATGGTTTACTCGATATATTTATACAAACTGCAAATCCAGGAAAAGATAAGGAATCCAACTGGTTGCCGGCTCCTTCGGACAATTTTAGCCTGATGCTTCGCATGTATATACCGCATGAGAATGTTTTGAAAGGAGAGTACCAAATCCCGACGGTACAACAGGCTAGTTAGATACAGATAGCCCAATTCTACCGGCATTATAGAAAGTCTTACGCTTTTGGCTTTGTCCATATTCAGGCACTAGCATCAGTTGTTCCTTTAGATTTGTGCTATACCCCCGTCGACAAACAACTCAATACCTGTGATGAAACTGCTGTCATCCGATGCAAGAAACGATACAGCTTTCGCTACTTCATCAGGAGGTTTTTCATTAATTGTTCGCTGACGCTGAGGCGGAAGGCAAGTGTGTCTATCGGACCAGGGCTGATGACGTTGACGCGGATCTTGCGGTGTTTCAGATCTACGGTCCAGGAACGAGCGAACGACCGCATAGCAGCCTTGGTTGCGCTGTAAACACTCAACGCCTCGAATCCTTTGGATGCGGATCCCGAACCAGTAAAAATGATCGAGCCTCCATCCTGAAACAGCCGAAGCGCTTTTTGTACGGTGAATAGAAGCTCTTTAACATTTACGCCGAATATTTTGTCAAAATGTTCCTCAGCTTCAAAAAGCTGCTCCAAAATCCCACAAGCCTGCATTGGCGAAGAGGACATCGATTAGACCTTTCTGCTGCTTCACCGTGTCATACAACCGGTCGAGATCATATTGATTTGAAACATCTCCTTGAACACCGGTAACGTTTTTGCCGATCAGATTGACAGCTGTATCAATTTCGTTTTGGCGGCGACCATTGATAAAAACGTACGCTCCCTCTGCGACGAAACGTTGCGCCGTGGCGAGACCTATACCGCTGTTTCCACCAGTGATTACTGCAATCTTTCCATCCAGTCGTTTTGCGATTAATCCTATTG
>JBAVTY010000767.1:0-1555 GCA_049696495.1 Candidatus Nitrosopolaris sp. | reverse complement strand
TTGGCTATTTGACTTTCTCTTAGTCTTTCCTTTTGTCTTCTACTAGCTGGTGAAGTTCTTAATGACGATGACTAAGTACGGAGAAATGAAAGAGCATTAGATGCAAACGTTTTGTTATAATATAGTTTTCATGCCATTCAAAAACACCATAAATACCCCATCTTTTCCAGGAGGGTATTTCAGTTGCTGTCATGGCAGCAGTTGATAAAATTCCTGCCATCAAACCAACGATAAAGGGATACAGTATAGCATCATTCTTAGTATTATTTATATAAATATGGATCGAGTTCGAACACTCTTAATTGCAGCAGATAGCTGTTCAATTTCTACATTTGTCAAAGTGACATGTTCTTGATACATCATTGACAGATTTGATATTTAGTATTTAGGTATTCGCGAAGTCATAAAATAGGAATTCGAAACTATCCGGTCGTTCCAAAACATCATTTTCATGAAATGAAATCTTCAACCTTCAAAGTATCAAAATCTACCCAAACATTTGTCCCGGTCTTTAATCTTATTGACTGAACTGCACTAATGTGTAAGAATTAAAAACGATATCGATCAGTAAGCTCCATGGAGGCATCTGTCTTATCATGGTAAAACCTGTGATAGAAGGCAATGCTAATTATATTCTACAACAAATAAAGGACACGGTGGAATATGGGGAGCATAATTTGCTCATTTATCCTAATTTGCGTGTTCTAACGGAGATCTACTCACCGTATTTTAAAACGCGGCTTGATGTTAATAAGGAAATAATTCTCTTTTTGTCTACATAACCAATACATACTTGTTCTTTCTCCTTGATCTGGCAAAAACCTGGCGATGTCCAGTCAGAAGTTGGTATAGGTTCGAGTCCTTTAGTCTCTATTTCTTTTTGATTAGTGGACAGACTTCCTTTCACAACAGCAAAGACATGTAACGGATAGCGTGGTCAAAAATATATTAGCAAATATATTTTTTAATTAACTCTACCAGCTAATAACCAACACAATTGGTAAAGTTACTTATAGAACCGTAACCATCTGTATTTTACCTGATGTCCTTCAATGTTTGCTCCTCTTCCGGCCAAGCCTCGCTGTTTTTCAGCATTACCTTCTTTGCCTCCAACCATATCGCTAAAGCGGTTATTAAGTTGCTTCCATCCCATGGTCTTGTACACCACATCTCGGAATTGCATGTCAAGTATATCATCTATAATCAGGGCTAAGCCTTGTCATGACAATATTTGATATCGTAATAAAAGATTTAGGACTTGTATAGCGACACCTGCATTACCAATAAAGATGACATGGATCCACAACAACCGCCTCGTGAAAGAATGAAAAAGATGACGACGCAGATTTATAGTATATTTAGCTTCAAATATAAAGAATCAGATACAGAATTTAGCTTCAAATATAAATTTGATGCATAGGTAATACATTGGTATACAATAAGGATTAAAACTGTTTCATAAGATCTTGAGAACGACGAGCTAACATCCGAATTACAAATAGCAAAATAGATTTGTACTGAAAAACGATTACATAACACCTTTAAATTGTTTAAA
>JBAVTY010000766.1:0-20134 GCA_049696495.1 Candidatus Nitrosopolaris sp. | reverse complement strand
AGCTACAACAGAGAATGCAATATCTATACTGGATGATTGTATCAGCACATATGGGAAACCACTAGAGCTACTCACAGATCATGGTAGTCAGTTCTATGCAAATTTTGGTGAAATAAAGGCAGTTGGATATTGTAGGAATAAGCAAATTCCAACAATATCTTATAGGTAGAAAGATTAATCACATACTTGGAAGAGTACATCATCCTCAAACTAATGGCAAGATAGAAAGATTCTACGATACATTCCAATCAAAAATACCGCATTTTAATTCTATGGATGAATTTGTAATATGGTATAATACAAAGAGACCGCATATGTCATTGAATTGGGATCAGTTAGAAACACTAGTCCAAGCATTCTACAAAAAGAGAGACAGAAGGAGGAGTCAACTACCCTTTATTATTAACAATTTGAGGTGATTGAATGGGAAATAGAAACATGAGACGAAGCGTTAATAATTTCGGGATACTACATAATTGAAATGTCTGCTTATATCTTACCTACCGATCTCCTAGTATAATCTATCTTCTAGTATAACCCTCTCAAAGAAATTTAAGAGAGAATAGCACAATCGAACCACTTCAAGTTTCGCCGCTAAATCTCGAGGTGAGGCGGACGGCGAGACTGAAACGATTTTTCAATAATTACCATATGGGAAAATTACAATGGGTAGGAAATTATCTAGCTCCGACTATTTTTCTCCCCTCCGTCCAATACATTTAACTAGATCCGATACGTCGATTACCTTAGCGAGAGCAACTAGATTATTATATGTATAGGATTAATTTTTACAACTAATAATATACACTTTGTACAGGTGTGTATGAGCGTATAGATAGAGTTCAATAATGTGATCACGTAGCGGCAGGCAGGGTGTTAAGAGCAGGTAACATCCGCAGTAGTAGTAGCGGGAATACAAAGTTATGCTACAAACATCGTGAATAATACAAATCTTTAAGTAGAACTCATCTCTTGTCGTGAGATGTTCAATATTTCTTGGTGTGGGCCTGCAACAATATTGGTATCACCGAGTGCCAACCCTATTGAGCAAAACATTAAGAACCAACATGTTCAAAAGCATCGATATACAATATGCTCATTTTAGATTACCTATTAACATATCCTCTCGAGCAGATTACCAAGTCTAGGTATCGTTTCTTGATGTGGAAGTCCGTTCCTGGTGTACCTCCGTTTCAGGATGTATCATGTACTTCCGTGCCATGAAGAACAAAAGTATACCAAAGATCAATAATACTACTGCAAGACCTTGTGCTCCTCCATTTGGTACAGCTTCAAAATAAATTATTGAAAATATAATACTGGCCGAGGCCTGAAAAACAAATTTTAACGATTCACGTATCTTAGCCCTCTTTGCAAAAAATCCAAGCCCGAAAATCGCCGCACAAGGATAAATTGTCAGTAAAATATACTGATCAATATCTGGCAAGCATTAGTTGATATAATTTCATCTTATATAATCCTACTATCATCGGACACCGCCTAAGAGCCATATCCATGTTACAAAAGAAGGACATTGAGAATGACCTAACATATCGAAGTATCGCTGTCATGACTCCGTCCTCGAAGTGGTTGGTTCCAGGAAAATCAATTTAGCAACTGACAGACTAAAAATAATACTGCAAGATTGTTACAGCAGATGTGGCAAAATGGCATGCGATCTATATCAGTGTACATTCTTTATGATAGGAAAAATGATTGAATTTTCGTAAGGATTTGGAAGGCTTGACAATAGGTTGTAGAACCTATCTCCTATGAAAATTTTATAACGTCATCTATGATTAGAGGATACAGAGTTTGTTAGTCGCAGACTTAAAAAACGCATTAGTTGAGGCTCTGGCAGAGACTGTAAAAGAAGAATCTTCTTTAGCAGTCGCCTTTTCAGGAGGTATTGACAGTAGCTTACTAGCACAACTGTGCAATATTTTAGGATTTAAAGTCACACTACTGACTGTAGGGTTTCCTGGTTCTCCAGATACTGAATTTTCAAAAGTAATTGCGCCAAAATTGGGTTTACCCCATAAGTTATTAGAATTAAAAAGGGAGGATTTCCACAACAAACAGAGATACATATGGAAAAAAATAGGTTGTGAGAATATCTCTCATATTGAAAATTGCTTAGCATTTTATTATCTTGGACTTCTCGCACAACAAAATGGCTTACGACTAATCTTAACCGCTAATGGTTGTGATGAACTTTTCTGTGGCTACGATCGATTTAGATCGATTTATAAATTCGGTGACGCGAGAATTACGGAATTAATTCATGAAAAGATTGAAAATGAGATCATCCTCATGAAAGAGGTGAAATCGATAACGACAGAGTTTGGTGTAAAAACTAGGCATCCTTTTCTGTCAGAAAAATTTAGCTCCGTTGCAATGAAGATTACGATTGATAATAAGATCAAGGGCTGCGATGATTTCATTCGCAAACATATCCTCAGAGAAGTCGCTGTAATGATTGGTGTGCCTCGAGAAGCTGCTACTAAGCCCAAGAAGGCTCTGCAGTATGGTTCACTAATCCACAAGAATTTCAAAGCCTTAAAGACATTCAGAGCCGTAAATATCGATTCATAGCGCAAGTTTTGATTCATGGTTAAAATATTTGTTTCTTGTATTCGTTACCTTATTTACGACATGATTGATGATTTGTGATGATGCGCCGAGATGGTTCTTTGGATCAAATATATAGTTTAACTCTTCTGACGACAGTCTCTTTGCTAAATGTGAATCTCTCTCTATCGCATCACGGAAATGCTGCCCGCTCTTTACCGAAAATGCCACCCTTTGGATATCCCTGTATGCTATTATTCTAGGGACTCCCTTTTTGACTAACGCATCCAGAACAAATTCTGAATAGATTTGACCGTTTGTCATATTCAGGTTTGAAGCCAGTCGCGGCGTGTTTATTTGCAAGTCTGCGATGCTACTGATTGATGAATTCAGCATTTCATCTAACAGAATTGCAGCCATAGGAAGTGTGAATCGCTCATTTGCGGAATTTGATAAATCTCTTTCGTGCCATAGCGGGATATTATTCAATGCGACGTCAACTAGAGAACGGAGAAGCCTTGCAAGTGAAGAAACCTTTTCGCTTTTAATGGGATTGCGTTTAACAGGAACTGCGCTGCTTCCCATCTGACCTTTTCTAAAATGTTCTGCAACTTCACCTAACTCGGTCCTCTGTAAATTCCTAATTTCATTCGCAATTTTGTCAAGAGTGCAGCCAACAAGTGAGAGCAAAAATTGTATCTCTGCAATTCGTTCACGTGAAATTACTTGCGTCGCCGCATCTACGGGATACAAATTTAGATTCTTAGCTACTATTTTTTGCACCTCTAAAGCTCTCGTCCCCATTAAAGAGCCTGTCCCCACCACACCTAATGTCTTGCAAAGTAAAAAGCGCTTTTTTCCTTCTTCAATTCTTTCGATGTGAGTTGCCATCTCTGCAGCCCAAACCGCAAATTTCAGTCCAAATGCAATAATACTTGTATGTTGTCCATGTGTTCTTCCCACTGCTGGCTGTGCTCGAAATTTGACTGAGCGGTTGGCCAGAATTAAAGCAAGGTTCAAAATTTTAGGTTCGATAATATGAAATACGTCTCTCATCTGCATCGATACGGTGGTATCTATTATGTCATTGCTTGTTAGACCGTAGTGAATCCACGGCTTAGATTTCGTCGAGCACTTCTCACTTAACGCTTCTACGACTGCAGCCGTATCGTGGTCGCTATTTGCTTCCAATTTACGAACCCGCTGTAACGTAATCTTGTCAGATTTGGCTATTTTGACAATTTCCCTCGCAACCGCTGCAGGAATTATATTGATTTGACCCTGAGCCTTTGCTACTGCGCCTTCAAACTCTAGTTGATACTGTAATCGGTTTCTTTCTTCAAAGATTCGCTTGATTTCAGGACTTCCGTAGCGACCGGTATCAATCGGAAGAATTGCCATATACTTGTCCGCCGAAGACAAGAAAAATAAACTTTATCGGAATATTATTTGCAGTTTTTACCAGCAGAACGCAAAATGCGGTGTTAACTGTGAAATTGATTAGTTCGTAGTTGACCAAGTTGCAAGGTAGCAAAACGGTTGGCCGTTGGATGTCTGATGCACTTTTGAATCGTCCTAATTACAGCGAAAATCGAATGTTGTCGAAGTAAGGCTTATAATGACTGCAACTCAAATCCACAGTCGACTATGAGTGAGCTAGTAACCAAAATCGGTAACCACAAGGTCACCAAGATTAATGAGTTTGAATTCCGAATAGAAATGGATAGCTCTAAGAATATGAAGGTGCCTGTTACGATTTATGCTAACGACGATCTCATTTCGAAGATGACCATTGATAGAACTATTCACCAGGCAGCAAATGTCTCGACATTGCCTGGGGTAATGAAGCAAGTCGTAGTTCTTCCAGACGGACACGAAGGCTATGGATTCCCGGTTGGTGGAGTCGCTGCTACAGACATTCAAGAAGGTGTAATTAGCCCCGGTGGAGTAGGATATGATATAAACTGTGGAGTAAGGTTAATTAAAACGAATTTGTCTGAAAATGATCTAAGACCCAGATTAAAAGATCTAATAAATGAACTTTTTAGGTCTATCCCATCAGGAGTGGGAAGTGAGGGAAGAGTTAAATTAACCAAAGCTGATTTGGATGAACTTCTTTTAGAAGGCGTTGGATGGGCAATAAGGCGCGGATACGGATGGGAACAAGATGCGCAAGTGTGTGAAGAAGGGGGAAAAATGTTAGGTGCTAAGCTCGATAGTGTCTCAGATATAGCTAGAAAACGTGGCACACCACAATTAGGAAGCTTAGGATCAGGTAATCATTTTGTCGAAATACAGAAAGTTGACAAAATCATTAATGAAAGAGCTGCAAAAGCTATGGGCATTAACGAACCTGGCCAGTTGACTGTTTTAATTCACTGCGGTTCAAGAGGATTCGGACATCAGGTCTGCAGCGACTATTTGCGAATTTCGGAAATTGCTTCAAAAAAGTATGGTACGAAATTGATTGACAGAGAACTGGCATGCGTGCCTAATCAATCTTCAGAAGGTGAGAATTATCGAAGTGCGATGTATTCTGCCTTAAACTTTGCTTGGTGCAACAGAGAGATGATAACTCATTGGACAAGAAAGACATTTGAAAAAGTGTTTGGTATGAGTGAACAACAGTTGGATATGAAACTTGTTTATGATGTCGCTCACAATATTGCTAAAGTGGAACGATATAGGATCGATGGAGAAGGAATGCGCGATCTAGTTATACATAGGAAGGGTGCAACCAGAGCCTTCCCTGCAGGCATGGACGAAATCCCTGCAAAATACCGTGATATAGGGCAGCCTGTATTTATTCCAGGCTCTATGGGAACTGCAAGTTGGATTCTTATCGGTAATAAAAAGTCGCTTGATTTAAGTTTCGGATCTACCGCACATGGAGCGGGCAGAACAATGTCAAGATCTGCTGCAAAAAGAAGTCATACTGTTGAAGAGGTTAGAACCAGGTTAGAATCTAGGCGTATTTATGTTAAGGCATTAACGAAGGACGGATTAGTTGAAGAAACGCCAGATGCTTATAAGGACGTGGATGCGGTGGTAGATGTCTCTGACTCGCTTGGAATAGCAACGAAAGTAGCAAGATTAGTCCCGATTGGGGTGATAAAGGGTTAATGTCTGAGGACGAAGATCCAGCTATTAGGATTATCAAGGCTCGGAAAATGAAAGAGCTACAGAAGCAAGCTGCCACACATGAAAAGATGAAAGCAAGGAAACAGCAGGAAAGTCAGCCGCGAACAGATAGGGAAATTATAAACAGCTACCTGTACGACAGAGGCGAGGAGGTACTAAATCTCTCAGAATCTCAGTTCCCGATTCAAACAAGGGCGATAGTTAAAAAAATTATCGAATTGATCAAAGTAGGCGAGATTAACCAAAGAATTTCCGGGGGAGAATTGTTGGCATTGTTCCGGTCAGTAGGGATGAATGTCAGGGTCAATACAAGTATCAGAATTGAGGACCATGGTAAATTAGTTTCTTTTTCTGATAAACTCAAGTATGGAAACGAGGAAAGCTCTAATGCATAGAAAAGATAAAAGTTATGCCATTCATTGATGCTTTTCTTATAGACTTTGTAACTATCGATTTTGAATCAGACAGTAAAATCGCTAAAGAAATACTACGCGAGTTTCAGAAGGATTGCAATTTGGATAACGATGATTGCGATTTCGTGCTAGACTGTCCAATGTATCGTGCTGGATGGTATTTTGCCAAATTATTCCTCTCGAGAGAGTTCGTAAAAAGGCTATATCAGCTCAATTCAAATCAAATCGATAATTCAAAAGGTAAAAAATTCGAGAACAATTTTCTTATCTGGTTAAGTATAAAGTTCAAAACAAAAAAATGTAATGCATACCTAAAAATCGCTTCAGAAATGAAATAAGGGCTATTGATTGACGAAACCGTTATGATGATGAATCCGCTATCACGTTCTCTTCCGCTCTGCCACCAGCAGCTTCCCCACGATCTATGCAATATCAAATCCAAAGTTAAGTCAAGTAAAAATAGAACGTATTGCTTTCAAACTCTCCTTCCTCTCCTTCCGCCGGGTTTGCGTGTTGTGTCATGAGGAACAGGAGTGACATCATCTATTCGACCGATTCGGAAACCAGCTCGCGCCAGAGCTCTAATCGCTGCTTGGGCTCCTGGCCCAGGAATTCTCGGCCCCACTCCCCCAACTGCCCTTACACGAATGTGAAGCGCGTTGATCCCTTTTGACTTGGCTGAATCAGCAGCGGCAACTGCAGATTTCATTGCAGCGTAAGGTGAAGATTCGTACCGGTCTGCTGTCACATGCCTCCCTCCAGAGCTGAAAGAAATCGTTTCAGCACCGCTAACATCTGTTATATGGACTAAAGTATTGTTGTAACTGCTAAATATATGGGCTACCCCCCATTTATATTGGGTGACATCAACGAGATCCGTGGACATGAATAGAATTAATCTTGCAATCTGGCGGCTATATTAACGTAGTTAGGGTTGATGGTGTGACACCGATACACGTTTAGGGCTAGGTCCAAACTGTTATGGCTTTTTATCGAAAGTGCTTGAAACTTCAAATTTAAAAGGAGTGCTTGAGGATGTCAGATGAAAACTTATGGAATAATGAAAGGATTTCAATCAAGTCTACAACCGGTGGTATTCACTAAGTGCGCCAGCTAGGAGTAAAAATGAGTACTTGAAATGACGATTCTCAGCTTAAGCGTATTTCATTTACCTTTTTGGGGATCATCAAGGTGAATATAACCCCTATTTTCGAGCTGAGTGTGTTTTCCTGTCTTCGTATCCAAAAGAAATACTTTTCCCTCTCCTTTTTCTACCTTACCAATTATTAACAATCTCAATTTAGAACGTCTGGCTGTAGACTTTGCATCCTTCAAATTCACCTGCGGAATGGTCGCAACGATTTCATATTCTTCTCCACCGTAAAAAATCAAGCTTTTGTAGTCTAGATGATTAGTTTTAGCAAAATGATGTACACCTGTTGCTGAAGGAATATCATCGATGAGAAAGTTAACTTTGCTTTGTCTTGCAAGTTCATATAGGGAAATGCTCAAACCATCACTTGAATCCATTGACGCTGAAAAAAATTTTGAAAGAGATAGGCCAAACTTTTGTGCAGGCTTTGGCTTCATCACGGATGAAATTGCATTATTCTTAAATTTGCCGTATGCTTTGGCCTTATTCGTGAGAATTTTCAGACCAGAAGAGGCATACCCAAAGTCTCCAGAAACCACCACCAAGTCACCAGGTTTTGCACCGTTTCTGCCTGGAAGTTCTGATGCGCAATCCTCTGAAAACCCTAACATGCTGCAGTCGATTATTAGCTCTTTAGATTCATTAGTATCACCTCCCACTATCATGACATCAAATTCTTTGGAGGCAATTTGAAACCCCTTTGCTAGCTCCCCAATATCAGTCTTAGAATATTTTTTTGGAATCCCTACAGAAATTAACGATACTCTAGGTTTAATTCCTTTTGCTGACAGATCACTGACACAGGCAGATATGCTCTTCCGCGCAATTTGCCACGGGTTCATTCCTGGAGGAACGTCAGTACTTTCAACTAACATATCGCATTTGAGAATGAGACTCTTCATTCCTTTCATGGGGAGCGAGCGCAGCGACAAAATTGACACATCATCATTTTTTTGTCTATTATTACCCCTTGGGGCTAGTTTAGAAATAATAATATCTATAATTTGCTTTTCATTTAACATGCTCGTATACTAATTTTACCTTCTCGACTATCTCTTTGAACAAGGATCGTGCATTGGTAGCTTTTGATTCAACTGAAATTCTAATCGCATCTTCAGTGTTTGATGGTCTAACAAGGACCCATGAATCTTCATCTAGTATTGCTTTAACACCATCGATCGTCAAGATTTGAGATGATTCTGATTCGAAGAGCTCAAGTAGTTTATCGACCAATTTCACGTGGATGGCTGAATTGACAGAAATTTTTGATCTGATTTGAATATACTCCGAAGCCAATCCAACACACTCATTTATCGTTGTGCGATCCAACGAAGAAACGGTGATAGCTGCAAGCAACCCATCCCTACACATATTGAATTTGGGTAGAATAAATCCTGCACTGCTCCCTTCCCCTCCTACATCTGCATCAAGTTCTAACATTCTCTTGACAACATTGGCCTCGCCAACTTTAGAATATTCAGAAGAACCATGATGCAACCTAATTAATTTCTCTACAGAAACACTAGTATCTATACTGGTTACAAATTTTTTCATTCCCATCTTAAGAGCACTGGCTATGCAAAGTAACAAAGTTGAATCGGGATTCATTTTCTCACCTCGATTGTTGACTACTACTAGTCTATCACCGTCTAAATCAAACGCAAATCCGAAGTCTAGTCTATTTTCCGATACTAAAGTACGCAATTCATTTAAAGGATCAATAGTAGGATCAGGACCTCTTGAAGATATTCCAAGAACATCGTTAACACAATAGAATTCGTGTCCTAGTCTTTTGAAAAGCCTCGGCACATAATCGCATGTGGCGCCTCCGCCGAGGTCAAATCCTATTGTGACCGCTTTACTTGTTTCTGATTGGACTGCCAAATCACGAATTTCCTTCATATAGTCCGGCACTATATCATACGACCTGCCAAATTTGTTGGGGGCAGATGTCGCCCCTTTCAGCATTAGGTTCAATTCGTCCTCGTAAATCCCTCTTCCATCGATTACAAATTTTAGTCCGTTCCATTCCAGCGGGTTATGTGAAGCCGTTACGATAACCCCAGCTCCATGTTTCTGTGCCTCCTTAAAGACGATAGGACTAGGCGCTATATGCAGATCGTAAACATCAATTCCTTGTTCCATTAAACTCGCCGAAACAACTTGGTGAATTATCTTTCCTGAATGCCTCGAATCTCTTGCCAACACGCATTTGGTGCGTGGTTTAACTAGGCAAGAAGCAAATAATCTGCTGAATTTGATAACTTCATGCAAATTTAGGTCACTACCATAAATCCCCCTAATTCCGGAGACTGAGATCTTCATAATGGAGACTAACAAAAGAACGGTGATATTTAGTTTAACTAAAACCTGTCTTATACAAAGATATGAAGGATTAAATACTGAATGTTCAACTGCCTTTATTTGATTGCCCTAGTAGCTCAGCCTGGTAGAGCGAAGGTTTCGTAAACCTTAGGTCGTGGGTCCAAATCCCGCCTAGGGCTGATATCGGCTGTCTTAGCCTACGGGAAAATGATTCATAACAGCTTGCTAGATTAATCGATATTGCATAAATGATTAATTTACCAATACGCATAAAGCAAAAAACTCCTTACATACTTCATATGTTCTTCTTTTGTTTTTTGAATGCAAAATAGATGCTAATACACGATCCATGTTGATACTGATGTTTTAGATCGTGAATATAGAATCTGCTAATGCGTGCAAATTTCTAGGCTTTTCAGTGAGACAAATAGTAAAATAGGTCGTCCCTTCGAAATCTCTTACAGGATGTTGACATTATTGCCTTATGGTTTGAATGTGGTATGATCATACTGAATACATTATCCCTCCAGATACAATAGGTACGAAATTCACACTCGCTATTTCCTTAATTCTAGCAATAATTGCATTAAACCATAGACTATCTATTCCTTGACTCCAAATAGTTATTTTCTTATATTGTCTCTTTATCCCACCGTGGAAGAATCCTTTGCAGTCTTCGACAGTTATGTTGCAATACTTCTGACTCACTTCTTCTATGATATTCTCTGCTTCGGCAGGCAGATAGAGAATAGTCAATGTAGGAAAAGGAATAGTACTTGAAGCGGTCGATGATGTATCTTCTGCCATTATTGTATGTCCACTACTAATTTAGAGCCCAATATCTGGATTTCGTGCGAATTGTCATAAAGAAATACGTTGATATGCCGATCATAAAAATGTCAGTACGCGCTATATGAGAATATTTTGCGCTAAGCAGAATTGATGTCATGTTAAAGCACAATTTTAGATTCGGCTTCGACGTGACGTGATGAAAATCGTCAATAACTGTTCCTTTTTTCTTCCGAACTTCGGTAGGTAAATCTGTAGGTAACACATAATTAATTATGTTCCCCATAGATCTAGATCAATAATAGAATTAGCGGATAGTCTAACTAATCGCTTGTATTATTTTCTCGAAACTTTGCCTAGTTTGATTCCATTTATATACCCGCAATAATTGAAGTATCCTTTCTCTCTGAACAAAACCTATGATCTTATGGACCTTTCTTGAAACTCGGCCATTCAGTAACAGTGAGTGAGCGGCCGCTGTCACATTACATGTCTTTCTATCGATGCTGGCAGTTTCAAAGTCTATGATGTGAGCGTTCACATTTTCCGAAATCAAAACATGGTGGTCTAAGATGCTTAGTTCTCCATGGTCAAGATGTACCCTATCTAAGTTATAACATTGCTCTAAAGTACTTATTACAACCTTACGAACTTGATCAGCGTTAACACTTTGCTGGTTCAACCATCCAATTATGTTAAAACCGTCTATAAACTCCATTAAAATAAAATTTTCGGTGTTAGCGTATATGAAAGGCCCAACACCGGCTCTGTTTGCAATTCTATGTAACTTCACTTCTCTATCCATAGACGAGCGATTTGCATCGATTCTTCGGATTTTAAGAGCGTAGGTTTTTTTATCATTGGTTTCGACCTTCACTACAAGACCCACGCCGCCTTTTCCTAGAATACTAAATCTACCAATTCTCGTGATTCCTGCCTGCAAAATTGAACTAACTCCAATGATTTCTAATTCCTTCAAACGGTCGCTATATTCCCTGTCGGTGATTTGTCTCGGATAGGAAATGATAGGAACAAGCTGAGGGCAATTTACACCGATTTTATTAGAAAATGCGTGGATCCGAGATGATAAGATCCTCAACTGCCTCCTTTACGATGCCACTTACTTTTTGATCGTCGCCCGAATAGATTCGAAATAACCTCTGAATATCTCCTATCAGTCCTTTAGGGATACCTATATTTTCGATTTTGTTGTTCAATAGCAATTTTAAAAAATACACTGCATTTGTATTCGTTCTTGGTATTAAAGTCGAAATCCTCATTTCCCTGTCAACCCAGGTGATCAGCGATTTCTTCTGACTTTTTAGGATAAAATTGGCGGTTTCTTTCCTCATGAATATCTTCGGACCAATTTTTTCGGTGTACGCGGACAATTTAATAGATTCTATCAAAAACACAAAGGCAGCAGTTTTTTCTTCATCCGTTACGCAAATACTTCGAACTACTTTAAAATTAGCAAGGTATAGTTGTTTGGAAATTGCATTAATGCTTCTTTTAAGCTGTCCCCAGATGACATCAGGACTACGCCTTTTATAACTGAATTCGATTATAACTAAATTAGGATAAAGTTCCTTATAGTTTTCATAGAACTTTTTTTCTTTCTTGATGAAAAAATCAAAAGATGGCCTTGCCAAAAATGATCTGGCTGCAAGAACGAACTTACCGACACTCTCAGCCGAGATAGCTGTCCCTAAATTTCTCCTATCATCAATTGGATCAATTATGATAATCTGACTTTCAAATTTCTTTAGAGCCGATACATCAGGATTATCTATCGAAATGACGTTGTTTTCTGGTCCTATACATGACATAGCATGTAATAGGGACTCAAACGAACCATACTTCAAAATCATAATTTCAGCGACATAGCCACTAAATCCCCCTGTGGCAATGTCTGCTCCATATACACCCATGGATTTCAGAAACTTCTTTAACAGCCTTACGTGATTCCTTTTTTCGTCGTCTAGATTCTTTTTGATATAATCGGTGTGGAAAGGCGATCTGTCAGCAGCACTTCTCCATTTACCCTTCGGTACATTGTAACAGGGAACAACGTTGACTCGAACTCCACTGATTACTGCTTCAACATATGGATGATCAGAATAGCGAAGAAATGTGTTGTACCCCTTAAGCGATTGCAAACATATTTCCTTGCCAAGCTGTCCAAACTCTTCATCATTGACAGAGTTATCAATTTTAACGAAAATGTCGATATCTACTTCATCCTTTAACCATGTTCCTTTCGCAAATGAGCCTCCTAAAACCACATCCACTACTTTGGGAGATATGTAACGACTCACTAGGTCCTTTGTTTCAATTGCGATCTTTGTTAGGTATTCTACATCTTCAGGCGAGGGTTGGCATTGATTTAGTGCTTGTGCAATAATAGAGTTAAAATTTTTCATATAGCATTTACCGTGAAGATATTTGTATATATCGGTCCTGACGGCGTAAGGTCGCTTCGTTTGAGATGGACTTTGTCACCAACATCCGAACCGAAATCCTTCTTGCCATACTTATACAATAGCTCTGTTCGCAATTTCAAATTTCCTCCATTTATGCGAAATATCGTAAGGTGAGGACTAAACGGTTTGTCTAGTCTGAAGCCGAGCTCTGACAATTTCAGGACCACCTGGTCAGCAAGACTAGCAAGCTTTTGGCACCCATCTGCGTCTACGCCGACCCATACAACCCTAGCAAAGTTAGAATTTGGGAAACCCCCGATACCTGTGAAGGTTATCGTTATTGGCTCAAATTGTAATTCTGATAATTTGTTCTTTATTTTGTTTATACTCTCTAAGCCTACGTCTCCTAGAAAAATAAGGGTAAAGTGAAGATTATGGCTTTTGACTGGCCTAGCTTGGTCACATCTCCATCCGGTATCAGACACCAATTCTTGTTGTAGCTTTTCGATACCAATCGTGTTTGATACCTCAACAGCAATGAAAGCCCGTATGTTGTTCAAATTACTGAGTATTTTCCCTTATAGTTTTATATTATTTTGGAATATTTGAGTATATATTTTCGTTGTCGTGTAAGAAGTCGCGGCAAAAATTTAATAACTTCCTTGTGCGGAAGGCCGGCATATCGTAAAGATGGCAGAAAAGGATACTAATCAGAGCGAGGCGAGGGCAAAAAGCACTGATTTTCCTTCTAAAAAAATTAATACAAAGTTCATCGTTTGTCTTACGGGAATGCCTGGTTCTGGAAAATCTACTGTTGCCGAGTCACTAAAGAAAAAAGGATTCGCTGTGATTGCAATGGGTGACGTAGTAAGAGATGAAGGGAAACGGAAAAACATAGAGCCGAATGATATGAACTTAGGTAATTTGATGTTAAATTTGAGGAAGCAGTTTGGTCCTGGAGCAATTGCCCAATTGATACTAAATGAACTTGAAAAAAGAGAAAACAGAGGTGATTCCACCCATAAAATCGCGATCGATGGTGTTAGAAGCGTACCTGAAGTTGAATTATTGCAGACTATCGGTCGTGTTAGATTGCTAGCTATACATGCATCTGCCAGTATAAGGTTAGAACATCTAAGAAAAAGAGCTAGAGGCGATGCACCATTCAACGAATACGAATTCGATAACCGCGATAAACGCGAATTGGCTGTAGGTATAAGCGAAGCCATCGCTATGTCCGACGAAATGTTGTCTAACAATAATTTAACGATTGAAGAATTAACGGAAAAGGCTGTCGAGATAGTTCAAAAATGGGTTAGAGAATTTTGTAGTGATGATATTCGTCATCCGACGACCAATAAAGCTAAACAGGAATGAAAAAATTATCGATCACTTCAGTTGTCGAGTTAAAAGTCGAGGCTGCAGTTAACCCTTCAGAGTCTCCTGAGAGAGTAAAAACTGCGGTAGCCAATGTAATCCAATGCTCACCCGAGTTTCGATACGGAAATAAGGTTATTGGTAAATCACTTGGAAGCGAATCACTTCGTACGATCTATGAACAAATTAGATGTCGATCCGCAATGGCAGTCCTGAGACGTATCTTACTAATTAATCGAGTTGCAGACAGCACATGGTTCTTTTTGAATAAACAAGCAGCTGCTACTGGCATTCTAGTAGTGATTGAAGACGAACAGGAATCCCCGCTAGGTCCAGTTAAGGTAACGGTAAATTGTGAAGAGATTGATGCGCTTATCGATTGGTTAGTACCCGGCAATATGCGCTAACTATTTTAAATTGCCACCATAATAAGTGGCGATCAGACGTAGTTGCAGAAAAAAGAAAACACGCTAGTAAACGAAGGAATGAAAAGTACCACATATCATACAGAAAAGATAAAAATTGCCATTGAAGGATTGCCGACACAAAGACGACGCGATGGCCGCCGCCGGCTACGTAACAGAGATGAACTGAACATCTATCTATATTTTCGAATAAAACGTTCAAGAAACTAATGGTAAAGTGATAGAATATACCAATAACTTGTTCCTAGATTAGACTGGTATTGCCTCAAATGATGATGAACATCAATGTACAAAGTATTTCTGACTTAGAGGCGCGCAGCGTCCAGATATGTCTGGTAGTAAAATTCTAGGTTACATATGCGTCTTTGAATGACTCCGTGGCTATTGCGTCTTTTGATTGGCAAATATAATAGCGCAACGAATTGAGATATATCAGCTATTTGGTGTCTGAACCATTTCCAAAGATGGTGACAGATAAATTCCGAATTGCCATGGGCTTGTTAAGGTAATACAGACCACGTTGTACCTTGGGGACTCTCTTGTAGGGCGTAGGTCTTTTATACTGAGTTAGAGATGTCATGTGTCAATGATCTGAAGTTTATTTCGTAGCGTCATTCCAATGCCCTTATTTAGTATCTGAAACACTCATACTGCTGCATTATACTAAAGTAATCAACTGAGAAAAAGCAAGTACCGTTACAAAATAAACATACCAGATGTCATGTGTATTTCTTTAGCGCCATTCTGCAGCAAAAGTTGGTATATTCCCCTCTTGCTATCGTCTCCTCTCATAGTAAATACAACTTCGTTAAATCCTGTTCTAAAAGCGCACAAAGTGTATCTTTTTACAAGGATTTTGCGTCTCGTCCACCTTCCACATTTAAGCGTAAAGGTGGTACTCCATACCTGAGAAGACTCCATCTATCTTTATCATGTGATATATTTCATGTCATTGCTACATTATTCTCAGAAACTTTTCTAGCTCTTTGCTGAAAGTACATTGGCTCATACATTTGCGGATACGGCGTATGATCGGGCATTCATTCTTATATTGGCTTATGACACGTTAAGTGACTTAACATAGTTTAACCGTCAATCTCTACTACTGTTGAAGCGTTATTTCATCCCAATATGCTTTAGAACAATATATGCATTTTGAAAAATTAGGAGCGGTATGAACGATACAGATGACCGCACCTTGGATTCATCTCAAATATGAAGCGTACACGGGCCCAAATATTTATCGATTGGTTAGTAACCAGCGATAAGCGTTAGCCATGCACTTATATTTGCTTATGACACGTTAACGTATTTAGCGTATTTAAGGCCGACGCAAATGCATATAATAGAACAGAAATGCCATCCTTTTTGCAAGAAATCATAGATGCGTCATCTAAGGATACGATCACCGGATGTCAAATCATATTGACAAGATAAATATGGCGATTGAATTATTGTCAGCACAGTGTCGTAATATATTGTTCAAAGTGCAAAACGAGGCGAATGGACTAGCGATATCAGAATACATCCGGCCGAGGATCGGTCTAATGTAAATTGATCTTACGTAATTATACGTTTGTCTCGTCTATCTACATTTTCCATTAATATGATGATTTTGTATTTCATAGTATATTATAAACTGTATTATGATGACAAATCCGGTAAGCCGGGTTGTAATTATACGATGGTCTTTGAGATAAGAAGAATCTAGCTTATATGCATTGTGTTGATAATATTTTAATTGTTTGTATTGTCCTTCTAACCTCAGCTATAATAATTTCAATAATATGGAATGGCTCACTCGTTCGCACGATTATACGACATAACACCATTCTAAACGGTAGATCGAATAATATCTTGATGGTAACAAAACGGAAACACACAAGTATTTCATATAACTCATGCTTCACCTTTAACATTACACTTAGAATTCAGACGGTAATAATTACATTAAAGCATTTTTTCTGATATTCTCGGTGTGACAGAGAGCACAATTTAGCAATTGAAAACATAAACATTATATGGTAACGTTATACAATATTACATTTACGAGATATTTGTGATTAATAAAGACCAAAGAAATGTTGATCCAAGAATCATGATCGTTGATGATGAGAAGGATATTTTGCGTATCTTAAAGCGGGACCTGGAATCTAACAATCTAGAGAAAAAATTTAATGTCGAGGTATATTCTAATAGTGAATCAGCTTTGCAAGCTTTTGCAGGTCATCCGGATGGCTATTATGACCTTGTACTCACGGACATCAGAATGTCAAAAATGACTGGGTTTGAATTATATCGTCGTATAAAAGAAAAAAACCCATCAATCAAAATTGTGTTTTTCACAGCATTCGAAACAAACAGAGCAGATCTCGACACGGTATTAGCAGATGCCCATTTTATTACCAAACCTCTCAGTATCTCCAACTTGATCCCCAAACTAAATTCAATTCTCAGTAAAAGGTAGATTTTTCCTTGTCAATTTGCTAGGTGAAGGAGTCAGAATAAAAGCGACCGTCTGCATCTGCCCTCGATGTTTTGTTACAACTTTGTTTATGATCACGAGTGTTGTGCAACAAAGTAATTTTGGTTCATACTAGTCGTACTTCAAAATTCTTCAATTCTAACTTGCTCTTGTATTTCATATTTCTGGGTTTGGTTCTTAATCTATAACCGCAACAGGGACAGAACAGACCACCCTACTCTAGAAACACCTCGCATATTTGACAACGTTTTTGCCCGGTAGCGTATCGTCCTAAACTAACTGGCTTTCGTACCTCATGACGTGTACACCTACCTTTACAACTCGAAAATGGTTACACTCCCATTCATATTCTTCTTTGAACAAAGATGTATTTATATATTGTCAATAATGTCACCATATATTCAATATATTGTTGATCAGCATCATCATATATTACGCTAAATCCATACATATATGTCAGAAACTGATCCGAGATTCCGTGGACTGAGGTTACAGCCACGTCAGAAAGCCAAATGCCAACAAGATAAGGACCGATAGTCGCGGTTGCTGCTGGGTAGCTATGTTGATATCCAAAAGAGTCATGAATGACCATCTAGAATGCCAACCCAGGACGCATCCGTGTATTTGGTTGCAATTACCCAGAACATGATAACGCATTGGCAAAACAAGAAAGAAGATGAAATACAAGAGTTGAAGAGTATTCAGCTCTTGCCAACGAAAAGCTTTCAACAAGTAGCTGATTCATTAGAGAATAATTCTTTTCTTAGGGTTGAATTTATAATTAGAGCACACAATGACATTTGAAAACAATCATGGAAATTTGACCTTAATTTTGTTAAAGCTAAAATATTTGTAGATATACTATAGATAGTGCATATCGGCACTCTTGATTGTATTAACTCCAATGCCTTGAAAGAATCCATTTTGAAGTATTGTACTAATACTTGCCTAATTCTAAATAACTTGCAACCCTCACGATATTGAGTTTATATTCAAATGGTGATGATGGAGGATCAAACTCAGGCAGTACTCTTAAATCTATCAGTAGCGAGGTTTTCTAGAATTATACATGTAACATATCTATATCTATTACGTTTGTAATATTTTGTTTTTACATATGTGTAATTAGATGAGTGGTGTTGGAAGTGTCACATGTTATGTGCAACAAGCACAGCAGCTGATAGTCCTAGAAGTGTCGTGGTCAACGGACTGTTATTTTCTAACAGTATTATTAGCCATCGCTAGTTCTTCAAGCTATTTCCATGGTAGTCAATGTGGGTATAAATCCTGTCAATATCCACACAATACTTTCAATCAATCCCATGTTATGGATACCGTGGACAAGGCACTCTCGATGCTCTTATGATAAAGCTATGAATACAGACTCTGCTTTAATTTCGTCTTCCATATGATCCTGCTGTCAAACTCTGTGTCTGTCCCAGGATCTATTGAAGATTCAATTACAATTTCCTGAGCTGTAATTTCGTCCAAATAGTCTTGCATGTCTTTGTAATCAGTAAACTCTCTATATGGTCTGCCCGATTCACGGAGTCCATTCATTTTATCTGCGAAATTATAGGTGTTCTGAATGCTACTCCAATAATATAATCAATAAACCACACACTTACATCTTCAATTAGGTGAACATATTCAGCATTTGCTTCAGTGGAGAATACTACATTTTCCTTCATTTCGTCCATATGTAAGATAATCATGAGATAGTCATTTACATCTTATGAACTCTAAAATGATGTCCAAAATGCTGTGCCAGTACTGTTTTACTACGTAGGTATTTCTCTTCGTCTGTTTGTGATTTAACTTGCTAGTGTAATTTATTGATAGTTTAACTGAAAGTTCTCGCGACAACTAATTACCAGTTGCTGATAACATATGGTATTTGCTAGTATTTCCAGATTCAAACTGTATTATATCTCCAGCTGATATTTGAATTTGAAATAATTTGTTTAAGTACTGAAGAAAACTATACCGATAATTTTGATTAACTGATCATATGCAAAGGAAAAGCTGAAAGACGTTCTGCCGGGATTTCTGCCGGCATAGCAACCGCGAACTCTCCAACTTGATGAATAATATGCCAACAATTGCCATTGAATTCTAACTTGTCGCATGGTTTCATATCCTGGCCTAGATATCCACCCTCTATCGCTAGGCACAATGGAGGGATGTACGGGTAATCAAGCTTGCCGATGTCGTAGCAGTACTTTTTAAGATGACTTCCGTATTATGATTCTCTTTACCACGTGGTAAACGCTTTACTGAACCCATCAGATCCGTCAGAGCTCAGACGTTGTTAGTTTGTCTCATTTGAAACGATTTAGATACTATGATGCCCAGTCTTCCTAGAAATGTACCAAATAACTCAGGTTCAAGGACTTTTTTTTAAAATCTCAGTCCGCATTGTGGTAACAAATAACAAATATATTCATTAATAACGCAATTAAATCTGGTGACAGAGTAGTATAGTAGTCGCTAACAAGGGCAGAGTTTCCTATGTCAGGGTTCTAAAAGAGGATCTTTGTATTATCAGAGTTTCACCCTTAGACGCTAGTTCCAGACTTCAAAGCAGGTCAATTTGTTACTTTGGGCAGCCATATTTCTAGTGAGAATAAGGTAATACGTAGAGCCTATTCTATTGCTTCGCCTCCACATCAAAAAAAATATTTCGAATTGCCCATCAGATGGGTTCGAAAGCCTCTCCCAGGCCCACTAACTACGGAACTATTTAACAAAAATGAGAATGACGAAGTTATCTGGGTAAAACCGGTACTATTAATGAAAAAATGCATGATGGCTCGCCGGATAACAGAAGGTTGATTCTTATGGGAGGAGGTACAGGTTTGGCCCCATTTATCGCATATTCTTTGTACCTAAAACAGATCCAAAGTCGCCGGGAGATAGTTGTCTTACACGGAGCGAGTTACGTAGATGAGCTCAGTTACAGGGAATTGTTGACCGACTTGGAGGAAGAAAGTCTAGATAAAGGTAAGGATAAATGGAACTTCAAGTACAGA